>DASXTD010000486.1:0-3350 GCA_036505655.1 Chloroflexota bacterium | reverse complement strand
GGGTCAATGGTGCTGGCGTGACCGGCTCGTGCGCGGTTGTGTCGGCCTTCGCCGCTGGTTGAGCGCCTGATCCCTCCGTCTGGTTTGGAGGCGCGGCCCCCGCGACTGCCCCGGCGGCAGAAGGGGCGGAGCGGACGGCGGCGCTATCGGCCGCGGCCTGAGGCGCGGCCGGGGCGGGAGTCGGCTGCGTCTGAAACCGCGCGGGCGCGGGCGCCGAGTTGAATGCTGATTCGGGGGTCAGTGAAACGGCTGATGAACCCTGCAAAGAGCTGGTCGCAGGGCTGAGCTGAGCCGCTCGGGGCATAGCGTCTGCGGCCCAGAGGACCACCATGAAAGCGGCGGCTGCGCCCCCCATCGCACGTAACCAGGTTGGAAGCGCCCAGGGCTGGGAAGCCCTCCGGGGGACCTCACCGGACTCATAGATTCGGATTGAGCGGGGCGGGACAGCCGCCGGCAGGGCTCGGAGGAGCGTGACGGTCTGTCGCAGCTCGTCCAGCTCGCGGAGACATTCCGGACAGCTGGCCAGATGCTCTTCCACGATGCTGCGCTCGTTTTCAGAGAGCTGACCGTCCAGGCTGGCCGAAAGCTGCTCTGTAGTTAGGTGATCCGTTTGCACGCTCTAACGCCGCTCCGTCTAAGAAGGATTACGTAAACAGGACGCTGTCGGTTCACGGAAAGTTCCCTTGTTCGAGCAGGAGGTCACGCACTCGCACCCGCCCTCGGGCGAGGCGGGAGCGGACCGTCCCAACGGCGCAATCCAGAGCTTGAGCGGCCTCCTCATAGCTGAAGCCCTGGATGTCCACGAGCACGATGGCCAACTGCTGCTCATCGGGAAGGGCAGAGAGGGCCGCCTGAATCACGGCGTGCCTTTCTCGGGACAGCGTGATGTCCTCGGGGTCGTCGGCAGTGGGATCGGCCCAGGGTGCCTCGCCAATCTGTTCGACCAACGCATCGAGGGAGCTGGTGGGCCGACGTTTTGCCCGGCGGCGGATGTCGAGGCATGCGTTCGTCACGATGCGCATGAGCCAGGCCCGAAAGGAGCCGCCGCGGAATTGCCCGATCGCTCGGTAGGCAGAAAGAAAGGCGTCCTGGGTGGCATCGGCGGCCTCGTCGCGGTCCCGCAGAGTGTGGAGCGCGACATTGAAGGCAGCCACTTCGTAGCGCTCGACCAGGCGCTGGAATGCATCCTGGTCGCCTTCTCGGGCTGCTCGGAGCCACCGCTCCTCGTCCAATAGCGCGACCGGTTGGCTCACGCTTTTTTGAACGGTCGATCCCTGTCTGGGTGCTCGGCTGTTGAAACCTGATCCGCTCCGCTCATCGCTGCGCTCCACTTTGCGGTGCCGAGAATGGTAGCCGACTCCACGCTAAAAAAGTGACCCGCTTGTGCTCTCGTTGAACACTATGAATGGGGCGGGCGGGTGGCATTCTCTATAATCGAGGCAGAGTCGGGGGCTTCCGACAGGAGCGCAGAAGAATGATCAACGTTAGCGACAAGGCAGCGGCCGAGATGAAGCGGTTCATCGCAGAGGCAGAAGACCCGGAAACTGCGGTGCACATCTTCGTGGAAAGCGCCTGTCACTGCGGAGCTGCCCACTATGGCATGGCTCTGGGATCAGAAATTCCCAGCGGAGCCAATATCCAGGAGATGGACGGCATCCGCCTGGTGGTGGACTCCGATTCGGCTCCGCAGCTCGAAGGCGCAGAGATCGACTTCCGCGACAGCATGATGGGGCGCGGCTTCGTCATCAGTAATCCCAACATCGAGCGCACGGGCTGCGGCTGCGGCGGCTAAGAGACCGCTTTCTTAAACAGCTTGCCCTGACTGACTAACCCTGCGGGCCGAATCTTGATCCGCCGGTCCGCATCCGGGAGCGCTCGGCCAATCTTGTAGGCCGTCTTGCCATGCGCCGCGATGGTCGCGATGACCGCGTCGGCTTCGCTGGGCGGCACCACCAGGCAGAAGCCGATCCCCATGTTGAACACCCGGAACATCTCCTCGGAAGGGATGTCCCCGAGCTCCTGAATCAGGGAGAAGATGGGCGGATTGGCGGGCAGGTACTCGATGTCCCAGCCTACTTCGGCGGCTACCCGCTTGAGATTCAGGAACCCGTCGCCGGTGAGGTGCATCAACGCTCGGATCGAGGCACCCTGTCGAAAGAGATCGACCACCTCGCGGACGTAGATGTGGGTGGGCTTGAGCAGCTCCTCGCCGAGGCTGCCATCGAGTTCAGGCAGTGAAGCTTGTACGTCGCAGTGATTTCGCTTGAACAAGACATCCCGCGCGAGCGACAGTCCATTGCTGTGGATGCCGTTGCTCTCGATGGCTATGAGCACGTCGCCGTCTTGAACCTCTGCCCCCACGATGGATTCGGTCGAGTGCTACGGTCCCCACCGCGGTGGCGGTCAGGTCGAAGGCATACCCGGCGCGCACGCCGCGCACCATTTCGGGGAGTTGGGCGATCTCTCCCCCCACGATAGAGACGCCGGCCTGGTCCGCGCCTACGCAAAGGCCCTTGGAGAGCTCCTCCAGTAACGCGGGGTTGGCATCCTCGAGCGCGATGCAATCGACCAGCGAAATGGGAGTGGCTCCGACGCAGAGAAGATCGTTGACGTTCATGGCGACGCAGTCGATTCCTACCGTGTCGTACTTGTCCATCATCTGGGCGACGAGCAGCTTGCTTCCTACACCGTCAGTGGTGATGGCGAGGCCGGTCCCACCGATGTCGATGACGTTGGCGTAGTAGCCAAAGTCCAGCTGGACGGAGGCAATAGAGATATACTTAGGGCATACCCCTCCCAGGGGGGTAGGGTGAGGTGGTTTTATGGAAAATCGTGAGGACGTGCTCCGCCGGCTGGCTTACATCGAGGGGCATCTCAAAGGAATTCGCAAGATGATCGAGGAGGACACGTATTGCGTGGACGTCCTCAAGCAAACGTACGCGGTGCGACGGGCGATCGACAAGCTGGATGAGCTGCTCTTGAAGGGGCACCTCAGCCACTGTGTCCCCGAGGGGATGGCAGAGGGGCGGGCCGACCAGGTGGTGGCGGAGCTGGAAGAATTGTTCTCGCTGGCTAAGAGGTAAGGGGCCTACCGATGGCAATTGATACGAAACCGACAACCGCCATCCGGGAGCTGGTCGTGCCCGTTACGGGTATGACCTGTGCGAGCTGCGTGCGGCACGTCGAGAAGGCCCTCAAGCGGGTGGACGGCGTGGCGAACGTCACAGTGAATCTGGCGACCGAGAAGGCAACCGTGGCCTTTGATCCAGGCATGGCGACGCTGCCGGCGCTGAAGGCCTCGGTCGAGCGAGCAGGTTACGGCTTGCTGACCGAGCGGGCCACGCTTCCGA
>DASXTD010000485.1:0-11250 GCA_036505655.1 Chloroflexota bacterium | reverse complement strand
ATAGAAGGGCTGGGGTGAGGGTGAACATCTCTTGAAATCCGACGCCCGCCTGCGTATCGCCACTGTTAGCGTGCACGCGTGCCCGCTCGCTCCCCTCGGCGCCTGGGAAACGGGCGGCATGAACGTCTACATCCGCGAGGTCAGCCGCGAGCTGAGCAACCTGGGTGTGGAAGTTGATGTCTTTACCCGCCAGCAGGGCGACCACGTGGATACCATCGTCCCACTAGCCGAGCACGCCCGCGTGATTCACATTCCGGCCGGCCCTCCCCGGTACCTTCCCAAGGAGAAAGTCGTCGGACATCTGGCCGAGTTCATCTGCAACATGCGCGAGTTCATACAGAAAGAGCATAGCGATGAGCGGAGCGGTAACGGGCGCCAGCCCGGAAGACCAGTACCAGTAACGGCCGTTCAAAAAAAGCATAGCGATGAGCGGAGCGGTAACGGGCGCCAGCCCGGGAGACGAGTACCAGTAACGGCCGTTCAAAAACAGCCGGAACCGTTCTATGATGCGATCCACAGTCACTACTGGCTGTCAGGCCGCGTGGCTGGCTATTTCAAGAACGTGCTGCAGGTGCCCATGGTCGCCATGTTCCACACCCTCGCCGAGCTAAAGAACCAGGTCGCCGTCAGCCTCGACGAATGGGAGACGCCCATGCGCTTCGGCATCGAGCGCATGACCGTCGCCACCGCCGACCGCGTCATTGCTTCCACAACCACCGACCGCCACCATCTCGAGACCTATTACGACGCCGTTCACGACCAGGTCTCCGTCCTGCCCTGCGGCGTCGATCTCGATGTCTTTCAGCCCGGCTCCCGTACCGCCGCTCGACGCGATCTCAAGCTCGACGATCGACGCACGATCCTTTTCGTCGGGCGCATCCAGCAGCTGAAAGGCATCGAAGTCCTTCTGCGCGCGGTCCGGCTGCTGGCCGATCGTCACAAGATCGGTGAGCTGCCCGACTTCGTCCTGCTCCTGGTGGGTGGTCGGCCAAGCGGCGAGCGCAACGACCCCGAGGCACGCGAGCTGCATCGCCTGCAGCGCCTGGCGGCTCAGCTTGGCATCGAAGGCTTCGTCCGCTGGGAAGGAGCTGTCGAACAGATCGAGCTGCCCACCTACTATCGAGCGGCTGATGTGACCGTGGCGCCGTCCACGTACGAGTCTTTTGGATTGGTTCCGTTAGAGTCTATGGCTTGCGGGACTCCGGTCATTGCCTCGGATGTCGGCGGTCTGCGGGCCACCGTCGTCAATGGCGAGACCGGTTTTCTCATCGGTCCCCGCGAACCTGAGATCTACGCCGATCGCATCGCTGAGCTGCTCGGCTCCCGCGACCTGCGCCGGCGTATGGGTGCCGCCAGCCGCGTCCGAGCCACTGAATTCTCGTGGCGCCGCGTCGCGTCGCAGCTGCTCGATCTCTATGAGGAGCTCATTTCGGCGCAGGCAGCCGGCCAGCCGCCCGCGACCATCTGGCAGAAATAGAAGGATCGCCATGAACGATGCGGTTCCTGGTTCTCGCGCCGGTAGGGCGGGGGCTTGTCCCCGGGCCACGACCTTGGAGGAGAAGCATAAGTGAAGGCCGTTAATTAGTTGGCTCGTAAGATCGACCTCCTCCGCCAGTTGCAAGACCTCGATTCGCAGCTCGATGCCGCGCGCCTGAGCCTCACTCAAGCCCAGCTGGAGCTCGGTGATCGCCGTGCTCTGGCCCAACGCGAGGCCGGTGTCGAGCGGGTTCGCCAGCAACTGCATCAGATCGAAGCCCAGCAGCGAGACGGCGAGCTAGAGGCCGAGACCCACCGCACCAAAATCGCTGTTGATGAGAAGCGCCTATACGGGGGTACCGTCAGCAATCCCAAAGAGCTTGGTTCTCTCACTGACGAGATCGCCCAGGACAAACGGCAGCGCGACAAGGTTGAGGACCGCCTTATCGAATTGCTGGAGCAATCCGAACAGGTCTCCGCCGAGCTTGCAACCCTCGAAGCCGCGCTCGCCCGCTCCACCGCCGACTGGAACAGCCGGCAGGAAGAAATGAGTCGCCGCGTCCAGGAGTTCGAAGCTACCCTGGCATCTCGCGAGGCCAGCCGCGCCAAGGTCGCCGAGGAGCTCGACACCGCTACTCGCTCGCTCTACGATCAGCTGCGCCGGCAGAAGCACGGCACCGCGGTCGCCCAGGTCCTCCAGCGAACTTGCCAGGCTTGCCGCGTCGGCCTCACCGCGGCCATCGAGCAGCGCGCCCGCTATGGCCAAGACCTCGTCACCTGTCAGAGCTGCGGCCGCATCCTCTACGTCTCCATTTCCTGACCGGCCGGCTCCTGAGCTAGCCTCCGCCCCCATTCGCTAACACCTCCAGCCCAACCTTCAGCCATTCGCTTGCGCCTCCCCATCGCTTTGCGCTCGTATTGCGCTCGGTTCATGTTGGCTTGTCACTACGTGCCCCCGTGGGTACAATGTGGAGTTCTGTGGGGCAAAATGGGTAATAATGGGGTCAAGTAACGGCCTGAGAGCGGGTCGTGGGGGGGCGGGCGGCCATTTCCACCATGTTTCTGGGCACCTTTACCCCTACCGTGGACGACCGTGGTCGCCTCGCCATACCCACCAAGTATCGCCCCGCCCTGGCTGATGGTCTCGTCATCACTCGGGGTTTTGACCCCTGTCTCACTCTCTGGGACCTCGATGAATGGCGGGGGTTCAGCGAGCGTGTAGGAGAGCTCTCACTTTTGCAGACCGACGGCCGCCGATTGCAGCGCCACATCTTTGCTGGCGCCACCGATGCCGTCCCCGACCGGCTCGGTCGAATCCTCATCCCGGCCTACCTCCGCGAATACGCTTCCCTTGAGCTTGGCGCCGAAGTCTTCGTGGCGGGGGCGCGGAATCGGGTCGAGGTTTGGAGCCGCGAGAACTGGGAGAACGAGAGCTCCACGAATGGAAGAGAAGGGCAAAGGATCGCCCAACAGCTAGCGGACCTGGGACTCCAGCTATGAGCGAAGTCAGCCGGCACATCCCGGTTCTGCTGGACGAATGGCTCGGGCTCATCCAGCCGCGGCCGGGGCACCGATACATCGACTGCACGCTGGGCGGAAGCGGGTACACCGCCGCCCTCCTCGAGAGATCCGGTCCCGACGGCGAGGTGCTGGCCCTCGACGCCGACCCGGACGCGGTGGAGCGAGCCCGCGACCCCCTCGCTGGCTACGGTGACAGAGCCCATCTCGTGCACGCCAGCTTTCGCCATCTGCAAGACGTGGCCGTCGCTGCAGGTTTCAGCGCGGTAGACGGCATCGTGATGGACCTTGGCTTTTCCTCTTTGCAGTTGGAAGATCGGCAACGCGGGTTCGCCTTCTCCTCGGACGGCCCACTGGATATGCGGTTCGACCGCACTCAGGGCCAGACCTGCTCCGAGCTCCTCGCCCGGGCAACCCCAGAAACCCTGGAACGCACATTGCGAGAATTTGGGGAAGAGACGCGGGCCCGCCGCATCGCCGGGGCCATCGTCGCGGCTCGGCGCACAAAACCGTTGTGTACCACCCAGGATCTGGTGCAAGTCATTACGCAGGCAGTCGGCGGGGCGCGGGGCCGCATTCACCCCGCCACCCGGACCTTCCAGGCCCTGCGGATCGCCGTCAACGACGAGCTCGCCGCGCTGGCCGAGGCAGTCCCTCAAGCCGTGTCCCTGCTCCGGCAGGGCGCGCGTCTGGCCATCGTCTCCTTCCATTCACTGGAAGACCGCATCGTCAAGCAGACGTTTGCTCGACTGGCCGGGAAGCCGGAGGCGACGCCCCGCGGTCTGCCCCCCGCATCAACTCTTAGTCCGGCGCAGATCCGCATCCTGACGCAGCGTCCGCTGCGCCCGTCTTTGGAAGAGCAACGTGCTAATCCACGCAGTCGCAGCGCCCGTTTGCGGGCGGCGGAGCGCCTCTGATGGCTGGCATCGCCCTCCGCCAGCCGGTCTCCAGCGGTTGGATCGCTCGCCGCCGCCCTCCGGCGATCAGGCCCCTGCTCTCCCAGGGGGTCATCCTGTGGATCGGAGCATCGCTGCTCCTGGTAGCGGCCGCCCTTAACTTCTATCTGTTTCAGGTCAGCATCGTGGCCACCAGTGCCTACGATCTGCAGCGTCTCCAACAGGAGCGCCAGGATTGGTTGTCGCGCAACCAGCAGCTGGAGCTGGAGCTAGCCAAAGCGCGGTCGCTGGCCTGGGTCAGGTACAAGGCCATCCAGGATCTGCATATGGTCCAGGGCGGCGAGCCCGTGTATTTGCACCGCACCCCCCACGTGGCCGCTCCGGTGCTAACCCAGGCCACATTCGAGCGTGCCATCGAAGCTTCCGTCGAGCCTTCCGTGGACGCTGAGGATTCGTCCGGCCTTGAAGAAGCGGCCGACGAACCACGAGAGGTCGCGCCTCAGACTCCGGCGTCGCGGGCTAGTCCGTTGCCCTTCCCCAACATCGTGATCACCATTCTGCTCGGCGCCCTGCGCGGATAGCCCATGGTCAGGGCCGTCTCTCCCGAGTCGTCCCTGCATGTCCGCATACTCATTCTCGGCTTCATCATGGTGTCGGGCGCGACCTTTATCCTCCAGCACCTGTACTGGTATCAGTTCGTCGATACGAAGAATCTCACCAACCGAGCCGTCGCCGAGCACGAGTACCAGCAGGCCGTGCCAGCCCATCGCGGGGCTCTGCTCGACCGCAATGGCTATCCGCTCGCGCTCAGTGTCACCTATCACGATGTCTACATCTACGCGCCCTTCATGACCAGCAAAGACCAGACCATCTCCAAGCTCGCTGATATCCTCGGCATGCCGCGCGAAGCAGTCGTCCAGCGACTGCAGCAGGCTACTACCCAGTCGATGCTGCTAGCCGAACGCGTGGGAGCCAACACGATAGCCCAGCTCCAGGCGGCCAACCTCAGCGGGGTCGAAATCCGTCCGGTCAGTGTTCGCGAGTACCCCCAAGGAAGTCTGGCTGCCCAGGTACTCGGATTCGTGGGGAAAGATGGAAAGGGGCTAAGCGGCCTGGAGCTCACTCTCGATAAGGATTTGCGGGGCCAATCCGGCTTGATCATGGCGGAACAGGACAGTGGGGGCCGCGAGATCGGACTGGGGCGGAAAGAGCTAACACCCTCAGTGACCGGCTCGGACGTAATCCTTACCCTCGATCGCGACATCCAGCAAATGGCCGAGCAGCGTCTCGCGGAGTCTATCAAGGAGAACAAGGGCATCGGCGGCATCGTTATCGTGATGGAACCCTCCACCGGAGCCATTCTTGCCCTGGCCTCCCAACCCACTTACACACTCGCACCTGACTTTGAGGTCGATGCGCGGCGCCAGGCCCTCTACAAGCCGGTCGCGGTCACTGACACGTACGAGCCCGGCTCGGTGATGAAGCTAGTGACGGTCGCGTCGGCCATCGAGGAAGGTGCGGTCGGGCCCGAGAGCCGCTACTTCGATGGCAGTCCAGCCATCATCGATGGCATCCCTATCTACAACTGGGACCGCCAAAGCTATGGCTCCGTTACGGTGCGGCAGATCCTGATCTATTCGCTCAACACGGGTGCCCAGTGGGTCGCCGCCCAACTCGGCGCTGATAAGTTCTATCGCTATCTGGATGCGTTTGGCTTTGGCCAGGACACTGGAATCGCACTGAACGGCGAGGCGGCAGGCCAGTTCCGCCGACCCGATGATCCCAACTGGGGACGCCTGGACCTGGCCACCAACTCGTTTGGCCAGTCGATCTCTGCCACTCCCCTCCAGGTCATTACGGCAATCGCCTCCCTCGCCAACAGCGGCATGCGGATGGAGCCGGAGCTAGTCAGAGAGATTCGTGGGCCAGGTGGAGCGAAGCGCGTCGATCCCCAGCCGGTTCGGCAGGTCGTCTCCCCCCAAACGGCAGCCACCATGCTCGACCTTATGGTCTCGGTGTGGACCCAGCCCGCCCTGCAACCGCTCCAGATCCCGGGCTACATCCTTGCCACCAAAAGTGGCACCGCCGATATTCCGGATTTGGGCGGCTACAATTTACAGAAGACGTACGCCTCCTACGTGGGTATCGGCCCCATCCCCGATCCGCGTTTCGTCATCCTGGTACGTATCGATCAACCGGTAACCACCTGGGGCGGTACGGCAGCCGCGCCGGTCGTGCGAGCGCTGGCCGATGACCTGTTTCGCTATCTGGGGATTCCGCCAAATACGGCCGGCGTTCGTTCACGATGAGGTCTTGCGCCAGAGCTTCGGAGCTAGCGATGTTTAAGGGCCAGGACCTCGTCGAGGCAACTGGAGCCGAATGTGGGCCACAAGCTGTAGACGTCACCTTCAGCCGAATCTGTCTCGATTCCCGCCAGGTCGAGCCAGGCGCTCTGTTCGTGGCGCTGCGTGGCGAGCGAACCGACGGCCACCTCTACCTGAGCGAAGCCTTCCAGCGCGGCGCTGTCGGTGCCCTCGTGGAACACCCCTTTGACGATGCCGACAAGGGGTCGGCCGACGGGAAAGCCCGCCCCTTGTTCCGGGTGCTAGATACGGCGCGGGCCCTGGGCGATCTCGCCCGCTCCTGGCGGCAGAAACACGGTGTCCAAGTCATCGGGGTCACCGGCAGTGTGGGGAAGACCACGACCAAAGAAGTCATCGCCCACTTGCTAGGCAAGCATTTCAACGTGCTGCGAAGTGAGGCTAATCGGAACACTGACCTCAGTTTGCCTCTCGCCCTGATGGAGCTTGACCCGTCCCACCAGATCGCGGTGCTCGAGATGGGTATGCTGGCAGTGGGCGAAATCCAGTACCTGGCGGGGTTAGCCCAACCCAAGGTCGGGGTCGTGACCAACGTCGGCCCCATCCACCTGGAGCGCCTGGGCACGATTGAGCGCATCGCCCAGGCCAAGAGCGAGCTGGTTCAAGCTCTCCCTGCTAACGGGCTGGCGGTGCTGAATGGAGATGATCCGCGCGTGCGAGGCATGGCCCGGGCAACCGACGCACCCGCCTGCTTCTTCGGAACCAGTCCCCAGTCAGACGTTTGGGCCAGCGAGGTGCGCAGCCTCGGGCTCGATGGGACCGCGGCCACGTTTCACTGTCGCGGGGAGCAAGCGAAAGCCCATCTCCGCCTCCTGGGTGCCCACTCGGTTTACGCCGGCGCCGCGGCTCTCGCAGTCGCGGTCCATTTCGGTGTGCCCTTCCAGCAAGCTACCCACGACCTGGAAACCATTCCGCCGGGTCCGCGCCTCCAACTTGTTGCCGGCATGAACGGTTCCAGGTTGATTGATGATGCGTACAACGCGAGCCCTCCTTCCGTGGAGGCCGCCCTGAGCTTCCTGGCCAGCCTGGAGGGTCGCAAGATCGCGGTGCTGGGTGACATGCTGGAGCTCGGGTCCTACGAAGCGGAGGGCCATCGCGAGGCGGGCCGCAAGGCCGCCGGGGTGGCGGATCTGCTCCTTACTGTGGGCGAGCTTGCCCAGGTGATAGCTGCTGAGGCTCGGGCCCAGGGGATGCCGGCCGAACGGGTGGCGTCCTACTCCACCGCGGCCGAGGCGGTCGCACGGCTCAAATCCGAGCTCACAGCGGGCGATTGCGTCTTGATCAAAGGTTCCCGATCCATGCACCTCGAGGAAGTCGTGGGCGGACTCCGCGTCTCTCCCCAGCCGGCCTGAGAAAGCCGGCTAGATTTGGCTTATGCGCTCATCGTGGCTGGCATCACCTGGATCGCGGCCGTGCTGGCCGGCTACCCGCTGCTAGCTGGGCTGCGCCGCCTCCAGGTTGCCAAGCACATCCGCGAGGACGGTCCAGACAGCCATCATGTCAAAGCCGGTACCCTCACCATGGGCGGGATCTTGATCTGGGCTTCAGTCTTCGCCTCGACCGCTCTATTCAATGTGCCGCAGAACCGCTCTATCCTGGTACCGTTGATCGCCACCGCTGGGACCGGTATCCTCGGCGCCATCGATGATCTTTTGGGATTTATGCGCGATCCGCCCGAGGGCCTCAGCGCTCGAGTAAAGTTTGGGGCTTTGCTGGCTATCGCCCTGGGGGTCGCCTCGGCGACCTACTTCGGGCTCGAGATCGACTACACGTTCGTTCCGCTGAGCGTGGTCCGCTGGCATCTAGGCCTGCTGTACATCCCACTGGCGGCGCTCATTATCGTTGGCACAGCGAACGCGGTGAACCTCACTGATGGCCTTGATAGCCTGGCTGGGGTGTGCGCCGCGGTTGCCTTCGTCGCCTACGGGATCATCGCCTACGTTCAGGGACAGGCTCCGCTGGTGACGTTTTGTTTCACGGCAGCCGGCGGCGTTCTCGCGTTTCTTTGGTTCAACGCCCATCCGGCCAACCTATTCATGGGTGATACGGGCTCATTGGCCCTCGGTGCTGCCCTGGCCACCACCGCGCTAATGACCGAACAAGTGCTCCTGCTCCCCCTGATTGGCTGCGTCTTCGTCGCAGAGACCCTGTCCGTAATGATTCAGGTAACCTACTTCAAGATTTCAGGCGGAAAGCGCATCTTCCGCATGGCACCTCTGCACCACCACTTCGAGATGTCGGGCTGGTCCGAGACGCAGGTCGCACAGCGGTTCTGGCTGGTGAGCATGCTGGCCGCCATGGTCGGCGTAGCGCTGGCCCTGCGATGACGAACGAGTTTCTCTCCGAGGCCGCCCGCGCACGGCTGGCCGCCTTCCGGGGCCGACGGATCGGTATCGTGGGGCTCGGCCGCGAGGGAGTCGACCTCGCTCGCTTTCTAGCCAATGAGGGTGCCATGCCCGTGGTAAGTGACCAGGCCTCTCCTACTCAGTTGGAAGGCTCAATGGCGCTCCTGCGAGATCTCAACGTCGACTACCGTGTGGGAAAGCAACAGGCAGACGACCTGGTGGACTGCTCCGAGGTATTCGTGAGCCCGGGCGTTCCACGGGGGGTGCCGGTCGTGGCCCGCGCATTCGAAGCTGGCATTCCGGTTTCGAGCGCCACGCGACTCTTCTTCGAGCTGTGCCCGGGCCGGATTCTCGGTGTCACCGGGAGCAGTGGTAAGACCACAACCACTCGACTGATTGGCGCCATCCTCCAGGAAAGTTTTGAACAGGTCCTCGTTGGCGGCAACATGGGCATACCCATTCTGGGCCGCTTGGACGAGGTGACCCCCGATACGTGGTGCGTCCTGGAACTGAGCAGCTTCCAGCTGGAAGACATGACCCAATCGCCACCGGTCGGGGTGATACTTAACATAACACCGAACCATCTCGATCGCCACGCGGACATGGCGGAGTACACGCAAGCTAAAAGCAACCTCATTCGTTTCCAGACTCACCAGGATCTCGCGGCCCTCAACGCCGACGACCACATCGTTGCTTCTCTGCCCCATCAAAGCCGAGAGCTGTGGTTCAGTCTGCGCCAGCCCGTTCGCGGAGCCTGGCTCGAGGGCGACCGCCTGGTGCTGGGACTCGAAGGTCGCTGGGGGAAGACTACCCCGTCCCATTTTCCGATCTTCCCCCGACTGCCGTGGCAGTGGAAGGCTCCCAAGCCCGAGTCAGGTGAGGCGGGAACAGCTGAGCCCAGCCACAATGCGCCCGAGCGGACGCTCGCTCCATTTATTCCCACATCCCCACACGTCTTGATGCGACAAGACGAGCTGCAATTGCGTGGTATCCACAACGTCGCCAATGTCCTGGCTGCCGCCGCTACCACGGCCGCGGTAGGCTGCTCGCCCGAGGTCATCGGTGAGGTGGCCCGGCGCTTCCACCCCGTTCCTCATCGCCTCGAAGTCGTTGCCACCCTCGATGGCATCACCTACGTGAACGACTCTATCGCTACCTCACCAGAGAGATCGATCGCCGGCTTGCGCTCGTTCGATGAGCCGGTCGTGCTGATTGCCGGGGGACGTGACAAGTATCTCCCGATGGCCGAATGGGCTGGCGTCATTGCAGAGCGCGTCCGCGCCGTGGTGCTGGTAGGTGAAGCTGCTCCCAAGATCCAGGCCGCGCTTGCCGAAGCTGAGGTCGGCATTCCGGTGACGAAAGCGGGCCGCTTTGCTGACGTCGTCTCCCTAGCCAGCGAGCTGGCTCAAACTGGGGACGTAGTGTTGCTGTCACCCGGATGCACCAGCTTCGATGAGTTCCAGGATTTCGAGGCGCGCGGCGAGGCGTTTCGCCAGGGCGTGCGAGCACTAGAGGGACGTGGCGTATGCTAATCCGGATCCGGGAGGTCGATCTGGGCTTGCTGTTAGCCGTGCTGGTGCTCGTGGCCATCGGGATCGAGATGGTTTACAGCGCCAGCTTCGTAGTGGGCTACAACGAATTCGGCGATGGGGCCTACTTCCTGGTCCGCCACGTTGCCTGGATTACGCTCGGCCTGGGCGCGCTCGTGGCTACCGCAACCATCGATTATCACCGGTGGCGGCGTCTCGCTCTCCCGCTCCTTCTCGCGAGCCTGTGCCTGCTGACCGTCGTTCTGTTGTTGGGTGCCGCCACCTATGGATCCGCGCGCTGGTTAGGCTTCGGCCTGCTCGCTTTCCAACCCAGTGAGCTGACCAAGCTGAGCCTCACGCTTTATCTCGCCAGCTGGCTCGCGCGGGTGGGAGACGACATTCGCAACTTCAACCTTGGCACGGTGCCCTTCATGCTGATTCTCTGCGTGGCGGCTGGGCTGGTTATCCTCGAGCCGGATCTTGGAACCGCCGTGATCCTCATTCTTACTGCCTGCTCGATATTTTTCGTAGCGGGCGCTAACGTGCTCCACGCGCTGGCGGGCACGTTGGTGGGGGCGGGCGTGCTGGCACTCCTCACCGCGGTGGCCAACCTGTGGGGTGGCAGCGGCTACGGCTCGCAGCGCCTGCTCGCCTTCCTCGACCCCTGGAAATACGCGGAAGGGATTGGCTGGCAGACGACCCAGATCCTCCTCGCGCTTGGTTCCGGCGGGCTGACTGGCCTCGGCCTGGGGGCCGGCCGGCAGAAGTTCTATTACGTCCCCAACGCCCACACGGACGGCATTTTCGCCATCGTGGGGGAAGAGATCGGGTTTGTCGGCACCGCCCTTGTGCTCGTCCTCTTCCTGGTGATTGCCTGGAGAGGTCTGCGCATTGCAATGGCCGCGCCTGATCCGTTGGGCCGCTTCCTCGCCACTGGCCTCACTGCTTTGTTGGTTTGGCAAGGCCTATTGAACATGGCGGTGGTGACCAGCACCGTTCCCTACACGGGCATTCCACTTCCATTCATCAGCTACGGCGGCTCTGCTATGGTCACGAGCCTCACCGCGGCCGGCCTGCTGCTCAGCATCTCACGCCGGAGATCTCC
>DASXTD010000484.1:0-4238 GCA_036505655.1 Chloroflexota bacterium | reverse complement strand
GTGTTGGCATTGTGGGTGTCGTTACTCCAACCAGACAGGGTTCCGAACCGTTCGAGGGCGCTGACCAGCGCCCACCGCTCAGCGGCGCAGAGCGGTCAACCTTGCACTCCCCAGAAGAATACCCGAACTTTGTCGCCGGGCCATTGGTTCTCGGCGATGACCTGGAACTTGCCCTGCGCTTCCAGCGGCGCGACCGAAGCTGGCCGCTGCCAGCTCACGCTCGTGAACGCGCCTCCGCCCGTGATTGGCGCCTGGTAGGCGCTCCCAGCGCCGCTGCTGGTTGAGCTCGGCAGATTGGCCCCCGATTGCGCACAAGCTGTTGCAAGAAGGGACACGAGCAGCATCGCTGCGATGAACGGATATCTCAAAGCGATACCTCCTGATGCAGTGGCGGAGAGCCCGGTTTGCGTACCTGGGTCTACCGGATTCTAGTCCTACCCCTCAATACGGCAGAGCCTAAGAATTAGATTTGTGTTGTTGGGCAGAATGCGGCATTTTGGTCGCCCGAACTTCGGGCAGTGTGTCCATACAGGGTGTTTTCCCTGGCCCGTATCGTACTCTCGCCCGAGGAAATTGTCGGGCAACATGGTTGATCTTTTCCGTGCGCTTAGCCGAGGCAACTGGTGGGATGCGCGGATGGACGTGAACCCGGAGTCCGAGCGTTCATCCTCACACCTGGGTGCCGGCAAGCGCGCGGGGAGGGACGAGCGGCCTCCACGGTCGAGCGTCGTAAAACGGCGCTCTGACGGAAGGAGTGCAAGCTTTGATAGGGAAACCGGTCCCATTCTTTGCAGCGCCCCGCGTCGTACGGGCGGCGGCGCGGACGCTGACCATCATCTCCTGCGCGGCGATGCTCGTTGCCGGGTGTTCAAGGACCGCCACACCAGCGACGGAGGCACCCGCGGGTGCCCCGGCGGCGGCACCAGCTGGATCGAACACGGTCAAGGTCGGCATCCTGCACTCGCTGAGCGGGACTATGTCGATCAGCGAGGTAGCCGTCAAAGACGCTGAGATGATGGCGATCGACGAGATCAACGCCAAGGGTGGGGTGATGGGGAAGCAAATCGTCCCCGTCATTGAGGATGGCGCGTCTGACTGGCCAACCTTCGCAGAAAAAGCGAAGAAGCTAATTCAGCAAGACCAAGTAGCGGTCGTGTTCGGCTGCTGGACATCGGCTAGCCGGAAGGCCGTGCTGCCGGTCTTCGAGTCCCTGCACGGCCTGCTGTTCTATCCCGTGCAATACGAAGGGCTGGAAGCGTCGCCAAACATCTTCTATACAGGTGCTACCACCAATCAGCAGATCATCCCTGCCGTCGAATATCTGGTCACGCAGGGGAAGAAAAACTTCTTCTTGCTGGGCTCCGATTACGTGTTCCCGCGAACGTCGAACACGGAAATCAAAGCACAGCTCGCGGCCACGCCAGGCCTCAATATGGTGGCCGAGGAATACACCCCACTTGGTCACACTGACTACGCAACGCTGATCACCAAGATTCGTGCCTCGGGTGCGGACGTGGTCTTCAATACCCTGAATGGTGACAGCAACGTTGCTTTCTTCAAACAGCTCAAAGATGCGGGGATCACGTCGGATGCCCTGACGACTTTGTCGGTGAGCATCGCCGAGGAGGAGATCCGCGGCATCGGCGCCGATGTGATGGCGGGCCACCTGACCGCGTGGAACTACTTCCAAACCACGAAGACCCCCGAGAACGACATCTTCGTGAAGGCCTATCAGACGAAGTACGGGGCCAACCGGGTCACCGACGATCCCATCGAGGCGGGTTACATCGGTCCCTATCTCTGGAAGGCGGCGGTAGAGAAGGCCGGATCGTTCGATGTCGAGAAGGTGCGGACGGCCGCCAAGGGCATCACATTCAAGGCGCCAGAAGGGCTCGTGACGATCAATGGTGAGAACCAACACATCCAGAAAACGGTTCGCATAGGCAAGGCCCTTCCCAGCGGGATGTTCGAGGAGGTCTGGAACTCGGGCAAGCCGGTGGAACCAGATCCGTTCCTGAAGACCTATTCGTGGGCCAAAGATCTCAAGGTCGGAGCATAGGGTCTGAAGGGGAAGTGACCCACAAGTAAGCAATTCGGAACAGAACAGGTGCGGTGGGGGTTGCCCGTGGCGGCGGCCCCTGCCGCATCTGATGGGGGGCAGGGTGGAAGTCGTCGCTGTTCAATTGTTCAATGCTCTGAGCTTGAGCTCGATCCTTCTTCTCATCGCTCTCGGGCTGGTTTTCGTGTTCGGGCTCATGAACGTGATCAATATGGCGCACGGAGAGCTCATCATGGTGGGCGCCTATGTCACGATGCTCGTGCAGCGAATGGCCTTTATGGTGGCTCCTGATCTGAGCGGCCTCTATATTTTCGTAGCGATGGCGGTGGCGTTCGTGGTCACCGCGATCTTCGGCCTCATCCTCGAGCGCCTCCTCATCCGTCACTTGTATGGCCGCCCACTGGACACTCTCCTGGCTACCTGGGGCGTGGGCCTGGTCCTGCAACAAGCGGCCCGCTCGATCTTTGGGGCCGCCAATGTGGACGTCATTGCCCCATCCTGGCTGAACGGCGGTGTTGCGCTCTCGGCGGGTGTCCTGCTCTCGTACAAGCGGATTTTCATCCTCGCGCTGGCAGCGTTGTGTATCGTGGCTATCTACCTCTACGTAACCCGCTCCGCCCCGGGGCGCCGTATGCGCGCCGCAATGCAGAACCGCAACATGGCCGCCTGTCTCGGGGTGTCCACGACCAGAGTGGACGCTACTACGTTTGCGCTGGGCTCCGGCCTGGCGGGGTTGGCTGGCTGCGCACTCACGCTCCTCGGTTCGGTTGGCTCGTCGCTCGGGACCTATTACATCGTCGATGCCTTCATGGTGGTCGTGCTGGGCGGTGTCGGCCAGATCGTGGGCACCATCCTCGCCGCGCTCCTGATCGGCACGTTCAACACCATGTTCGAGCTTGGGACTACCGCCAGCATCGGCAAGGTGCTGGTATTCGTCAGCATCATTGTCTTCCTCCAGTGGAAGCCGTCGGGGTTGGTCGCCTTGCGGTCGCGAGTCTGATGACCACTGGCTTTGCTCGTCTGCTGCTCCGTGCTCCCGGAGGAGTGATCGCGGGGTTCGCCGGGCTGCTCCTTCTCGCTCTGCTGCCCCCATTCCTGTCCGATTTCCAGCTTTCTTTGCTCGCCAAGTTCATTGTTTTTGCCATCGTGGCCGTGAGCCTCGATCTGATTTGGGGTTATGCCGGCATTCTGAGCCTGGGCCACGGAGTGTTCTTTGGCCTGGGGGCGTATGCCTTCGGGATGCATTTGAAGCTTGAGGCAGCAGGAAATCGGTTGCCAGACTTCATGGCATGGAGTGGCCTCACGTCGCTGCCCTGGTTTTGGGGCCCCTTTGCCGATCCGATTGTGACCGTGCTTATGGTTGTACTCGCACCGATGGCTGTCGCTGGATTGCTGAGCGTTCTGGCATTTCGAAGCGGCATCTACGGCGTCTATTTCGCGATCGTGACGCAGGCCTTGGCCTTGATCTTGAGTATCCTGCTGGTCGGCCAGC
This sequence comes from Chloroflexota bacterium, assembly GCA_036505655.1. Lineage (GTDB taxonomy): Bacteria > Chloroflexota > UBA6077 > UBA6077 > SHYK01 > DASXTD01. The sequence continues at coordinate 687 of DASXTD010000484.1, read as the reverse complement.
AGCCGTACACGGCGGGTACCAACGGCCTCACAAACTTTAGCACCGTGTTCGGGCTGCCGATCATCGACCCCGACGTGCAACAGGGCCTGTACTATGCCGCCCTGATAGCCCTCACGGGTGCGTTCGCGCTCTGCTTACTCCTCACCCGGTCGCGTTTCGGCTTGCTGCTGGTTGCCTTGCGAGACGATCCCCGTCGAGTTCGGGCCCTGGGCTACAACCCGGTGGCGATCAATGCGATCGTCTTCACGATCTCGGCCGGCCTGGCTGGAATCGCGGGAGCGCTCTTTGCACCGATTGTCGGGATCGTGGCACCGGCGATGGTGGGAGTTGTCCCGTCAATCGAGATGGTGATCTGGGTCGCGGTCGGGGGAAGAGCGACGCTGGTTGGGCCAATCCTGGGGGCAATCGTCGTGAATGGCGCCAAGAGCGGACTGAGCGAGCGGTTCCCGGATTACTGGCTCTATTTTCTGGGCGCCCTGTTCATTGGCTCGGTGCTGCTCTTCCCGCACGGCGTGGCGGGTATGGGCCGCTCCCTGGCAGCCCGCTTCTCGCGGTCCAATGTGGCGTCCGACCGGGCCGTGGAGCCACCAACGGCGCAGGGCGTTCCGGCCATGGAAGCGACCGTGGCGACGCGGGAGCTGGGGTGAACGGCTCCGAGGAGGCTCCCGTCCTCGCCCTCTCCTCGGT
>DASXTD010000483.1:0-5819 GCA_036505655.1 Chloroflexota bacterium | reverse complement strand
CCGAGCGCGGCAAGATCGTGGCCGGTCGCATCGAGGACTTCCCGGTCGGCAGCATGACCCACGTACGCGAGGGTGGCTTCTTCCTGTGGCGGACCGCTGATGGGATCCAGGCCCTCAACCAGGTATGCACCCACCTGCAGTGCACGCTGGCTTATCAAAAAGAGCACTACCAGTTCTTCTGCTACTGCCACGGGCGCCGTTTCCAGCAGAACGGGGAGCAGGTTGCCATCCACCCGGACGTGCCCGCCCTCCACCGCTACGCCATCGAATTCGTGGACGGGCAGATCCTTGTGGATACCGACACCAGCCTGCCCTGCGCGCCCGAGGACGTCAACAAGATGGTCCCCGTCCCCCAGCCCGTATGAGCGGAGCGGTGGCGGGTGCCGGCGGGGAGAGCGCGCCGAGTGGAGGCCGTTAAACGTGAAGAAACCCTATGGAAACATTGTTGCAGTCCGTTCCCCGGGGGTCTTGGGGGCTACGCCCCCTGAAACATTTCTTTCTCCCCCTCCCCTCGCAGGGGAGGGGGTTGGGGGGAGGGGTGACTTAAATCGAAACCTTTGACGAGTTCGACCACATCGTGATCAACGTGAACGACATGCTCTACAGCCAGCATTGGTACAGCACCGTGCTGGGTGAGATCCTGGGCGGCTGCGAGATCGAGCCGATGGCCGGCCTTACGACCGACGAGCTCATCCACTCCAAGCTCATGGCGCGGAAGCGGGCCGAGCTCCAGCATACCGCCGGGGAGATGGCGGCTCCCCACGGCGGCGTCAAATTTGGCGAGGCGCTGCTCCCGATCTTTCTCAACCAGGAGCACGTGCAGGAGCCGCCCCCCGAGCAGCTCCGCGGTACGCCGCGCATCGCGCTGCCCGTAGCTGCCGAGCAAGTGGACAAGGCCGTCGAGGTGCTACGTCGCTATAAAGTGCCCTTCGAGGGACCGGTCAGCTATCCAGCGCCTTGCCCGGCCGAGTGCTCAATCTTCTTCAAGGATCCATCCAGCAACTTCTTCGAGCTCAGTGTGGCGCGGCCATCCTATCGGCCTCAGTGGCTACCATCCTTGTATTCGACCTATACCCAGAACGACGGCGACCCCCACGAACGGCCGGTCCATTTCTTCAAAATGCTGCTTGAGGTGACCGACGTGGACGCGTCGGAGCGCTTCTATCGCGACGATCTCGGTCTGCAAGCGGTCGGGCGCGACCTATGGCCGGACGACGGCCACACAGCCACTTTTCAAACCGCCGACGGCTCGTTCGTCGTGCTGGTCCAGAAAGAAACGGTTCCGCCCGACGGACCCGGGGTGCACCGGAACTTTATGGTCCCTCCCGACGATTACTACCGCATCTTTGACCGACTACAAGAAGGCAAATGGCTGCGCCCCAACTACATGACCGAGATGGGGCTGCGGGGCGACGACGAGGTGACCTGCTCGTTCTTCGATCCGGACCGCCATCGGCTCCAGCTCACCGCCTGGCGCGGTGAGTACCAGCTGCCGGCGGCTAAGAAAGGCAAGATCGTGGCCGGGCGCCTGGAGGACTTCGCCGTCGGTTCGGTCACCCATTTTGCCGAGGGCAAGTTCTACATCGTTCGCACCGAGGACGGCGTGCTTGCGCTGTCGCAGATCTGCACCCATCGGCAAGGCAATGTGGGGTGGCAGGCCCCGCGCTGGCAGTTCGTGTGCCCCTGTCACAATCGGCGCTACACGCAGACGGGCAGCCCGGCCGCCTTCGAGCCCGACGTACCGCCACTGCACGCCTACGCGATCGAGCTCGTGGACGGCCAGATCGTCGTGGACACCGACACCAGTATCCCGCGCTCGATGGAAGAAGCCAACCACGTGCAGATTCCCGCAGCGACACGGTAGACGGAAGCGTGCCCAAAATTGCCGTCATTCCCGCGAAAGCGGGAGTCTACCCGTCAGTCTCACTGGTAGATTCCCACGTGCACGGGAATGACGGAGAGGAGAAGGACGTGTTGCGATTTGATGAGTTCGATCACTGCGTGATCGACGTCTACGACCTCCAGATGGCCGAAAACTGGTACAGCAAGGTGATCGGCGAGATCGTGGGCGATTGCGTGGTCAGCGAGCGCACCATGATGACCACGGATGAGCTGATTCAGTCCAAGCAGCAGGCCAGCCGCCGGGCCAACCTCGAAGGCCACGAGAACGCCCTGTCCGCGTCGCACGGTGGGGTCCGCTTCGGCGAGGCGCTACTGCCGATCTTCCTTCACCAGGAGCAGGTGGCCGAGCCGCCCCCCAACCTGCTACGGGGCACTCCAAGGCTGGGGCTGCCGGTCACGGCCGAGCAGATGGCCAAGGCCGTCGAGGTGCTGTGCCGCTACCAGATTCCGTTCGAGGGGCCAGTCGAGTTCGCGGCACCCTGCCCGGCCGAGCGCTCCCTCTACTTCAAGGACCCATCGAGCAACTTCTGGGAGCTCAGCGTCCCCCGCGACATCGGAGCCCCCGCGGCCCCGCCCTCCCCTTATTCGTCCTATTCCTCCGACCACGGCCGCGCCCCCGGCGTTCGGATAACAGACTGACATGGCTGACGTTGAACCCCAGCGACTCACGCGAGCGCGCGAGGACCAGGGCGACCTGGTGACACACTTGTACAACCGGCGCGCCTTCTGGGGACACGAGAGCGTCCTCTATCGCCGCAGCCATCCCATGGAATGGGCGCGCATCGAGGGCAACTACCAGAACTGGGAGGTCGATACCGGGGGGATGGCGCCGACCGATGCCGTGCGGGCAGACGGCGGGCCGCTGGAGCTCTTCGCCAATCCCGACGTGCGGATGTGGCTCTCGAAGCGACACGAGTCCATGCCATTCTTCTGCCGCAACGGCGATGCCGACGAGCTGCACATCATCAGCCGCGGTTCCTACACCTACGAAACCGATTTCGGCACCATCGAGGCCGGCGAGCGCGACCTGCTGCTCATCCCGAAAGGCGTGGCCTATCGAGCATCGGTCGGAGCCCCTGGCGATACTCTGCGGCTCATCGTCGAGAGCAAGCCCGAGATCTTCGTCGTGCCGACCGAGATGGTCGATCACATCTACCACAAGGGCCGACAACCCATTGCGCTCGACCGCCTGAAATACCCGGTGCTGGGCGGCCCAGCGGCCTCGGGTCCCGTCACGATGCGCATCAAGTACTCGGGTGCCTTTTCTGACGTCATGGGCGAGACCAGCACTATCGTGTACGACCGCTACCCCTTCGACACCGAGATCATCGATGGCGTGAACTCCGTCTTCAAATTCAGCGTGACAGACATCGAGAAGCTTGGCACCACGCCAGTTCCATTCGTCGGCGCCGCCTACATGGACAATCCGAAGAACGTGTCCTGGACGTTCCATCTTTCGGGCGGTGGCGAGCGCGCTCCGGTGCACCGCGATCCGGACGTCGATGAGTGTCGCTACATCTCGTCGGGTCCCAAGATGGGCAGCATCCTGTTCAGCCCCCACGGCGTAGACCACGGCGCCGGGCGCGGCTACACGAAGCAAGAACGCAACCGCCCGCAAGGCCCGTACGACACCGGCGATACCCTGTCGCTCTACACCATCAAGCCCCTCAAGGGCACCCGGGTCGCATTCGAGATCGCCAAGCCGATTCTTTGTTAACGAAATTGAGCTGCGCGGGGCGCGGGCTGACCGGCTCTCCTGCCGAAGTGGGAGAGGGCTTGGGGTTGAGGGCTCCACTGCTCGCCCGAGTTGCAGAGTCAAGTCACCTAACAGGAGAGGTCCGTTGCAAGCACTCAGCTCGACACGCATCACGGTAATCCTGGTCGGACTCTGTCTCACATTGGCCGCGTGCGGCCCGAGTGCACCGCAGAGCTCGGCCGGAGGCCCGGACAAGCCGTCCCCACAAAGCCAGCCCAAGATTCTCCGCATCGGACTCCCGGACGAGCCCCACAACCTGGCCACAATCTTCTCAGGGGCCGGAGCCGGTTTTTCGGCGGGAAGCAGCAGCGCGTCTGACCTGTACCACATCGTGCACCAGCGGCTGGTGGTGAACGATGAGAAGGGCAATTCAGAACCCGAGCTGGCCACGGAGCTACCGTCCCAGGAGCGGGGAACCTGGGTGGTGCGCCCGGACGGCACGATGCAGACAATCTATCGTATTCGGCCCGGCGTCACCTGGCAGGACGGCCAGCCCCTTACGGCCGGCGATTTCGTGTTTGCCTGGACCCTTAGCCTGGACAAGGAGCTGCCGATCTCGCAGGGGACCCTCGCCAGGCAGGTCAGCCGCATCGACACCCCAGACGACCACACGCTGGTCATGGAGTGGAGCCGGGTCTATCCGTTCGCCAACGCGATTATCGAGGACGATTTCGGTCCCTTCGCCGAGCACATTCTGGGGCCGGTTTATCGCTCAGAAAAGCAAGCAGTTCCTGCGTCGGGCTACTGGACCCGTGACTTCATCGGCGTCGGCCCCTACCGGGTGGTCGACTGGCAGCCGGGCAGCGGGCTGACGGTTCGCGCTTATGAGGCCTTCTATGGCGGCCGCCCCAAGCTCGACACGATCGTTTTCCAGATCATCGAGAACCCGGCGACCGCAATGGCCAATATGCTCGCCGATACCATCGATGGCGTGGTGCCAGGCACCCTCAACCTAGAGGGGGCCTCAGCCATCAAACGGGAGTGGCAGCAGGCAGGCAAGCCGCCTCTATTCATCACGCAATCCATCCACTGGAAACGCCTGGGCACGCAATTTCGAGTGCCCGATCCCACTGATATCCTGGACCCTCGAGTGCGGCAGGGGCTGATGCACGCGATTGACCGCGCTGGCATGGTGGACGCGATGTTCGGAGGCTACGGGACACCCGCCGATACGTTCGTGCCTCCGGATCTGACCCAGTGGGATTGGGTGAAGGATTCGACGACCCGCTACCCCTACGATCCCCGTCGCGCTCAGGAGCTGCTCACCAGCTATGGCTGGCGAAAGGGCGCCGACGGAACCTTCGTGAACAGCGCCGGCGCGCCTGTAAAAATCGCGCTCTGGGCCACCGCGGGCTCGACGGAAGACGTCGTCATCGTGGGCGACAACTGGAAATCCATCGGCGTCAACGTCGAGCAAGTCGTGCTGTCGCCGGCCCAGAGTCAGAACTCTGAGTTTCGCGTTTCCTACCCGTCGTTTGCGCTAGCCTCCTATCCCATCAGCTTCGAATTCGGTCCCCTCAATCTGAAGAGCAGTAACTGCCCCTCGCCCGACAGCCAGTGGAAGGGCAACAACCGCGGCTGCTTCAAGGATGCCGAAAACGACCGTCTCATCGAAGCACTCTCGGTCGCCATCCCGGCGGCCGATCAGCAGCGGTTGTACGGGCAGATCGCCAAGTACCAGAGCGACCTGCTCCCCGAGCTCCCGCTCTACTTCGACGTGAACTTCATCCTCTTCCGCCCCGGCGTCACCGGCATCCGCGGCAGCTCCATGCCCCGCAGCGGTCTCGGCTGGAACGTCCTCGACTGGGACGTGGGTGGCTAATCCGACCAGCCGCAAATCGCGACAACGAGAAGAACTGATGGGTTAGCATGGAGCCCGACCCCAAGCTACCAAAACTACAAGGAGGGTTCATCCAATGGCCATAGGCATCGTCTTTGAGGCCTCCGGCGTCACCCAAGCCCAGTACGATCAAACCCGAGAGGAAGTAGCCCCCGGCAACAAGCTGCCGCCCGGAATGCTGTATCACGCTGGCGGCCCAGCACAGAATGGCGTTTGGTGTGTCGTCGAGATCTGGGAATCCGAAGAAGCCTCCAAGCGCTTCTTCGATGAGAAGTTGGGCACCGCGCTCCAACGAGCTGGCATCTCCGTGCAGCCCAAGTT
>DASXTD010000482.1:0-2085 GCA_036505655.1 Chloroflexota bacterium | reverse complement strand
GTTCGATCTCGACCAGTTTTGGATTGCGAAACTTCGTCAGCTCAAGCCGCCCGTGCCCATCCGGGGTCCGCATCATAACGATGTCGACTTGGACACTTTCGAGCCCGTTGACGCGGTCCACCCACGGGCCCTCGACCGGCCTCTCGCCTTCGAGCGTCATGCCGAGCGCGGTGAAAAAAGCGATAGCGGCTGCAAGGTCGTCGACGACGACGCTGACGTGGTCCAATCTCTTGATCGTCATGTCCCTAGTATAGCAGAGGCCGTGCGCGGCGGCCCAGGCCGACCGTTCTCGCGAGTTGGACGTGGTTAGCCGAGGAAAACACAGGGAGATGAGGGCGCAGCCAAGCTACAAGAAGGCCAGATGGATGTCAGCCCGGTAGGCTTGCGGCGAGGCACTTTATGCGACAAAGTACAGTGAGGACCTAACGTCAGAGGACTCCGTGACCGCCGTTGAGAGGTACTTCTTCACGCCGCTGTACTATCCCCGGAGCTCGTGGTCGATCCTGAGGTGGTGGGAGTCGCGCCGGTTTCTTTCAACCTCTGCGTGGGGAGTGCCGGGCTGCTATCACTGGGTATGGTGGCGCTGATCGGGCGCCTGCCGCCTCACCCCGGCGGCTTTCCCTTCCCGTGGGGCGGCGTGCTCGTCTACGGAGTGTTGGCCAATCTCTGCTACACGCTCGGGCCGGTTAGCGACCTCGTGCTCCGGCGCGCACTGGGCGATCGAGCCCCCGCGGTGGGCCCCGTCCTGTTCCGTTACGGGTTTGTGTTCTCGCTGGGCCTCACGCTGCTGCCCATCCCTCTGGCCGTACTGGGCTGGCTGATGCGCTGGTTCTTCTAGAGACCCACGATACCATCAGGTTCAAGGGACGTAGGCTTTCACGCCAGCGGCGGACTCGCCGCGGCTGATGCGCGACCGGTTGGGCGACACGCGGGGTTTCCGGATGAGCGAGATCAGCAGAGTCATAGATCGCGTCGCCGGCGACGCGCTCGCGGCCCCGCTGAAGGCGGCGGGCTATCGGAGGGACGGCCGCACTTGGCGCCGCCATGTGGGCGACAACGTCCAGGTGGTGAACGCGCAGGCCTCACGCTACAACGTCGGCGCTAACGGTCGCTTTACTCTCAACGCCGGCGTGTACTTTCCGGCACTTGCCGCCCGCCTCGGGCTTTTTCCACCCACCGACGCCCCCGGGGAGGGGGATTGCCACGTGCGCACTCGGCCGAGGCCGCCGGGCTGGCGCCGGGACTGGTGGAAGGTCCGCGCGGCCGGGGTCGCGACTCCTGATCAAGAGGCAGGCCGAGTCTTGGGTGCGGTGTTCTCCTGGCTCGACCGCATGGCCGACCGCCGAGCATCCCGGACGAACGCCCGGGCAACGCAGGATGTGCGTCAGGCGCTGGAGCGCTACGCGCTGCCTTGGTTGGAGCGCCTTATCGACCTCCGGAGTGCGCGCGATGAGCTCGCCAGAAGTGGCCCTCTCTGGTGGGCGGCGGCCGCGAGCCTCGAGCTCGGCGAACACGCCACCGCCGCTGCGCTCTTCGCAAAGGCCCTGGCAACGACACCGGCCCGAGCCGATAACCTGCGGAGTTGGGGCCGAGCGAACGGGCTGGAGTCCTGAGGCGGCCAGCGCGGTCTGAGGCTTCGGGAAGTAGCCAAGCGGGACGGGGCCGTCGAGGACTATGGGAGGGCTTGTGAATGGGGGTTCTTCGGTCAAAGCTTGGCTGGGCGTTGGTCGTGATTTACGTGGTCGCGTTCATCACGGTGTATTCTCACGTCCAGGCCCACCGTGGGACGTTCCTCTACGATATCGGCCTCGACCTCCTGGCACTGCCTTACATTCTCATTGTCGGGCGGGTGCTCTTGCAACAGCCCACGTTCGCGGTCCATGCCCATGAGCCATGGGGGCTCGTGCCGGCAGTCGTCTTCTGCAGCGGGTTGGTCTTGCTCGCGGGGGCCGGACTGGAGCGTGTGGTGCGAAGTGCTGTGAGAAGGCGACGGTCGCGCAACCCGGACCCCAGCCCATAACGCTCTCGTGAGGTTGGCGGCCGGGCCTGCTTGACCCCCTGGCGCGACCCGCTCGCAGAGACTAT
>DASXTD010000481.1:0-6520 GCA_036505655.1 Chloroflexota bacterium | reverse complement strand
AGCCGCCCAGGCCCGCCCCTCGTTGGCGGCCGACCGCGTCGATCTCGTCGACGAAGACGATGCAGGGGCTGTTGCGCTTCGCCTGGTCGAACAGGTCTCGGACGCGCGAGGCGCCCACTCCGACGAACATCTCGACGAATTCCGAGCCGCTGATGCTGAAGAACGGCACGCCGGCCTCGCCGGCCACGGCCCGCGACAGCAGCGTCTTGCCCGTACCTGGCGGCCCCACCAGGAGCACGCCCTTGGGTATGCGAGCACCCAACGCGGCAAACTTCTCCGGAAACTTCAGGAACTCAACGACCTCCTGAAGCTCCTGCTTCGCTTCCTCTACTCCGGCCACTTCAGCGAACGTCACGGACGGCTTGTTGGCCATGAACATGCGCGCACGGCTCTTCCCGAAGGACAGGGCCTGATTATTGGACCCCTGGGCCTGGCGCATCATCAGGAGGAGGATGCCGCCGAAGAAGACAAACGGGAGCAAGTTGAGCAAGAAGCCAAGCCAGTTACCAACCTGAGAAGGCTCGGAGACGACGATGTTGACCCGCTGCAATTGTTCCGGCAACACGCCGTAGTCGCGGAGCTGGGAGGTAATCGAGCTGCCGGGCTCTTTACGGGAGAGCGCGTGGCGACCGTCTGCGTAATCGATCTGGAGACGATCTTCAATCACGACGACGCGCGTGACGGTCTCGTCCTGTAGATCCTTGGCGACCGCGCTCAGGCTGATGGTAGCTTCGCGTTCGCCCGATTGGGGGAAGGCAACCACGATCAAGGCACCGATGGCCGCGAGGAGAATGAGATATACGAAGCTATTGCGGAGCCAGCGCTTATTAGACAAGTCAGTCAATCCTCACGGCGATTATATCAAAGAAGGGGAACCCCCTCCCCCCAGCCCCCCAGAAGCCTGAAGGAGTTTGAAGAAGTTCACAAACGGCCAGCCAACTGATCATTCGGCGCCAGTAAAAAGGTGCAGCCAGGCTTGCCAGTGGGACTGGGGACGGCTGGCGGATCCCGGTGGCGGCTCATTGCGCGGTGTGGCGGTGGGTCCAATCAGGACAACCGGACGGTCGCCGGGTTGCACCATACCTAGCTCACCCCGGGCAACTCGCTCGATCTCCTCATCCTGCCGTTCAGCCCGCAGGTCCGCCTGCAAGTTGATATTCTGGGTGCGCAGCTGATCGATCTCTTTCCGGACCGCCGCCACCTCTTGCCGTGCCCGGTAGCCGTCCACGGCTCGCTGCCCCGCTAGCAAGACCAGGTACACGGCGAGCAGCGCGGCCATAACGGCCAACAAGCGCCGAGCCGCGGTCACCTGCAGATCCATATTTAGCTCTTCTTTTGACGGCCGGTTCTCCGGCTGCCCACTCGGATGCTGGGCCCCGAAACCGCTCCGCTCATCGCTACGCTCAGCCTACCCAGGATAGGCCCGAAACGCCGTCGGCACCAAAGTCCGATGTCAGCTGGGTCGTTCGCCCCGGCTGAACGGCACCACTTGCGTCCCAGCGTAGGTCCAGGGTGAAAATTTCGAAGTTCTTACCGCTGAGAGCCAGATAGGCGAGGGACGTGCCATTCGGCGACCATTGCGGCGAGCGGGCCATATCGGTTTCGAACAGCGGAGTCGTGGTCCCCGTTTGCAGATCGAGCACTGAAATGACGCTGCGGGTGCCATTGCGGGCCATGTAGGCCAGATAGTGACCGTCCGGGGACCAGGCGGGATCGTAAGCCCCGCCCGCCTCAGCCGTTACCTGACGCGAAGTGGCAGGGGGACCGAGATCGATGATGGAAATCTGGCTGTCGGTGAGGTTGAAGCGGGTGGCGGCGATCTGGCTACCGTCTGGGGACCAGGCAAAGCTGTCGATGGCATCCGCTCCATTGCGCACGAACGTGATCTGACGGGGCGCTGTACCGTCTGGGCGCATCATCCACAGCATCGGATAGAAAGAGGTCCGGTCACTCACGTAGGCGATGCTCTGGCCCGTGGGAGACCAGCGCGGGTAGAAGGCCCATTCATCAGCGTCGAGGCTGCGCTGCCGATTGCGGGTGAGCTGAGTCTCATTGCTGCCGTCAGAGTTGAGCAAAAAGAGGTCGGTGGCATTCGCATATACGCCTACCGCTACTAACTGGGAGCCGTCCGGCGATAGGTTTGGCTGCAGCCATCCGCGGTCCGTCGTCACCTGAAACGGTTTCCCACCCTGAAGCACCCAAATATCGCCGCCATGGACGAAAAAGATCCGTCCAGGTGCATCGGCGGCCGCCACTGACGGTGCCGCCTCGGGGACGGCACCCGGTCCCATCGAAACGACGACCGATCCGAACGGCAGGGTGGCAAAACCGATCACGAGTCCGGCGGCGAGCCGGATGGGCCAGCGGATTCTCAAGCGCCGGCCGCGGTTAATGCAGGTACGGACGAAAGGGCTCGGAGCGGAGTCAGACATGCCCTCACCCCAACCCTCTCCCAGAGGGAGAGGGGGCCAATTGACGGCTCGTGGTAGAAGGGGGATGGGCGCGACCGATGATCTCGCGGATCGACTCGATGCCGCGCAACCGGAGCTCCGACCCCAGTCCCTCTACGATGTCGACCGCCGTATTCGGCTCCACAAATGTGCTGGTGCCCACCTCCACAGCCGATGCGCCTGCCATCAAGAACTCCAGGGCGTCTGCAATACTGGCGATTCCCCCCAGGCCTATCACGGGGATAGAGACCACCTGGCTCACAGCGTACACCAGCCAGACTGCGACCGGGTGAATCGCGGGCCCGGATAGGCCGCCAGTCACGTTAGCCAACACCGGCCGCCCGTTCTGGGTGTCGATCTTCATTCCTACCAGGGTATTGATGAGGGAGAGAGCGTCAGCCCCAGCCGCCTCGGCTGCCCGCGCCACCCCGCAAATATCGGCCACCTGCGGCGACAACTTCACCAGCACCGGTAGGCCAGTGCGCTCCCGTACGGCAGCCGTAATAGCCTCGGTGGTCTCGGCATCCTCGCCGACCACTCGACCCCCTTCCCACAGATTGGGGCAGGAGATGTTCAGCTCGAAGCCGCTTACCCCAGGGACTCCGTCAAGGGCTTCCGCTAGGGCGGCAAAGTCTTCGACGGTCTCGCCGGCGATGTTGACGATCACCGGGACGTCCCACGTCGCCCAGATCGGAGCTTTCTCCTTGATCACGCGGCGAACGCCGATGTTTTGCAGCCCGATCGCGTTGAGCATCCCGGCCGGGGTCTCGGCGACTCGGGGGCCGCGCAGGCCTGTGCGGGGGCGCAGCGTAATGCTCTTGCAGACGATCGCGCCCAGCTTCTGGATGTCAAATAACGTCGCATATTCGGTGCCGTAGCCGAACGTGCCGGAGGCAACCAGGACCGGATTCTTCAAGTGCAGCGGGGCTTTCGCATTGACCCCGATCGCCACGCTCAGATCTACCGGCGACTCAAAGGTGGCCATTTTGCGCTCCAACCAGAGCCGTAGGAGGAGGCTCGCGCCACACGATCTGTCCGATGTCGAACACAGGCCCATCTGTACAGACCCGCTTCGGGCCCTTGGTCGTCTCGACGACGCAACCCAGGCAGACCCCCATGCTGCATCCCATGCGCTCTTCCATTGCGATCTGCGTCCGCGGTGACTTCCCCTCATTGCGGACCAGCGCGGCGAGGGCTGCCATCATCGCGACCGGCCCGCAGGCGTAAATGGCATCGGCCCAGTCGAGACGGTCAGGCAAGAGCTCAGTGACTCGACCGTGGTGGCCCGCGGAGCCATCATCGGTAGCGACGAGGTATTCGATTTCAGCCGGCAGCAGACGCACCGGAAACACCAGGTCGGCGGTCGCGGCCCCGACCGCCAAGGTGACGCTCCCCCCTCGGCGCAGCGCGCGCTCGGCCAGGCCGACCAATGGCGCCACGCCGTAGCCGCCGCCCACCATAAGAAGGTGGCCAGCCTTACCGTCCAGCTGAAAGCCGTGGCCCTGGGGACCCAAACAATCGAGCTCCTCACCCGGCGGGCGCGAAGTGAGCCAGGAAGACCCCTTGCCAACGTTGCGAATCATGAGCTGGAGGGCTTCGCCCTCTGAACGGTAAATGCTCATGGGTCGCCGCAGCAGGATCTGGCCCGGCCCTCCGCAGCGAATGTGCAGAAACTGGCCGGGCGCTGCATTGCGCGCTCGGGCGCCGGCGTCAATGGTCAGCACGTGAGTGGCTGGCATGATCTCTTCATTGGCCAGAACGGTGGCAACGAAACGGCTCACGCTTCACCGCGCTCCGGTTTTGACGGCCGCGACTAACCGCACCTCTCGCAGATTGAGCACCGATCCCGCTCCGCTCACTTTTTGCATACAGTGGCTGGGCTAAAGGACCAGTAGTCCGACAAGGGCAACACCTCGTAATCGGCTTCTTCAAGAGCGAGGCACTCGACGACTACCCGTGCCGTGTCGAGCGAGGTGAATCCAGGAATCCGCCGTTCGACTGCCGCCCGTCGAATTTCGAAGCCATCGCGGAGCTGATCCCGCCGAGCTGACGGGCCGGCGATCGTGTTTACCACCCCATCGACCAGGTGGTCGTTGATCGCATCGACCACATTGGGATGGCCCTCGTCTAGCTTCTTGGTGATCATTACGACTGGAATACCCAATGCTTCGATCATCGCCGCCGTTCCCTCGGTGGCGTACAGTCGGCAGCCGGCCGCCGCGAAGCCGCGCACGAGGGAGATGGCTTCCGATTTATCGGGGTCGGCGATCGAGAGCAGGACCGAAGCCTGAGGCGGCAGCATGAGCCCGGCCGCCCGCAGGGCCTTCAGCATCGCCGCGTCGTAGGTGCGATCGATGCCCATGACCTCGCCGGTGGACTTCATCTCAGGTCCCAGATAAGAGTCGACCCGGGGTAGTTTGGCCATGGAGAACACCGGCGCCTTCACGGCGACCAGATCCTGCCGTGGCCACAGACCCGACGGATAACCCTGTTGCGCGAGCGACTCACCGAGCATGGCGCGCGTGGCCACTGTTACCAGGGGTACTCCTGTCACCTTGCTGATGAAGGGCACGGTGCGGCTGCCGCGCGGATTCACCTCGATGACGTAGAGGGTCTCCTCGAACAGCACGTACTGGACGTTGAAGACGCCGCAGACGCCGAGCCCGCGCCCAATCCTGGTCGTGTAATCCACTACCGCTTCGACTTCTTCAGGGCTGAGGCTGAGCGCCGGGTAGACAGCCATCGAATCGCCCGAGTGCACGCCGGCCCGCTCTACGTGTTCCACGACGCCCGGGATCAACACGTCCTGGCCGTCGCACACGGCGTCGATCTCCAGCTCTTTGCCGGCCAGGTATTTGTCGATCAGCACTGGATGGCGAGGGCTCAACTCTGTTGCCGCGTTCACGTAGCGGATCAGATCCGGTGGGCTGTGCACGATTTCCATGGCTCGCCCGCCCAGCACATAGGAGGGACGCACCAGGACTGGGTAGCCGATCGCGTCCGCGGTACGGAGTGCCTCTTCCACAGTGTGGACAGCCGCGCCGGGCGGTTGCGGCAGCCCTAGCGAGGTCAGGAGCCGCTCGAATTGCTCGCGATCCTCGGCCATATCAATGGTTTCAACGCTGTTGCCCAGAATGCGGGCCCCGGCCTGGGCAAGCGGCTCGGCCAGGTTGATGGCGGTTTGGCCGCCGAATTCCAGAACCAGGGGCGGTGCGTCGGCCAGTGACCCATCGATGGGCCAACCGGCCTCGTTCTCCAGCACGTTGCGCACGCTCTCTTCATCGAGCGGCTCGAAATAGAGTCGAGTGGAGGCATCGAAGTCAGTGCTGACGGTTTCCGGATTGCTGTTAATCATGATGCTCTTGTAGCCGGCCGCTCGAAGGGCCAGCGCGGAGCGCACGCTGCAGTAATCGAACTCGATGCCTTGCCCGATCCGGATGGGGCCCGACCCTACCACCACGGCCGCTGGTCCACCCAGCGGCTCTGCCTCGTTCTCCTCTTCGTAGGTACTGTAGAAGTACGGCGTACGAGCCGCGAACTCGGCCGCGCAGGTGTCCACCATCTTGTAGACGGGATGGATGTCCCACTGCCGGCGCAGCGCCCGCACCTGATCCGGCAGCTGATCAGCGAGCGTCCCCACCTGAGCGTCAGAGAAGCCCGCCCGCTTGACCCGGTAGAGAAGCGCGGGCGTGAGCGGCTGATCGAGCAACTCGCGCTCCAACGCCACGATCCCGTCGATCTTGGCCAGGAAGAACGGATCTATACCGGACATCTCAGCGATCTGGTCGATCTCGACGCCACGCCGCAGAGCGGCGGCGATGGCCCACAGGCGCAAATCGTTGGGGCGGTGAATCAGCTCCATGATGCTGGCAGCGCCCGCTGGCATTCTCAGGGCTGCTTGCTGACCGTGTTCAGACCGGCTGCCCCGCTCGATGGGAACTGCGTCGTCGGATTCGGGTTCGCTCCAGGAGCGGTCTTCCCAGAGCAGCGAGCGGCCGCCGATCTCCAGCGAGCGGACCGCTTTCTGCAGGGCAGCCTCGAAGGATCGGTCAATCGCCATGACCTCGCCG
>DASXTD010000480.1:0-7568 GCA_036505655.1 Chloroflexota bacterium | reverse complement strand
GGACTTGACTATAATCGACGCTTGTTCGGGTTCGGGCAAGCCTGGACCCAGAGAACCCAGGAGGCTCAGATGGCGGCTCAGGTGCCCGCGAAACCAGCCGCGATGCCGGTGCTTGGTGATGGCGCAGACATGAAGGACATGCTCATGCGCCTGAGCCACGCGCACCTCCTGCGGGCGCTTCCGCCGCAGGAAATGGACCATCTCTTGCCCCACATCTACCGGGTGACGGTTTCTCAGGGGGAGCAGGTGTTCCAGAAGGGCGATGCGGGGAACGCGCTGTACATCATCGAGGGGGGAACGGCCGAGATCGAGCGGGACGGGGAGAAGAAGACCCTCGGAGTCGATGACGTACTGGGTCAAGAGGTGCTCCTCCACGGTGAGCCCTGGGACGCGACGGTCACCGCCCTCTCGGACCTGCTACTCTGGCGCATCACGCGCGAGGACTACTTGTCGGCATTCCAAGTCTCCCCTGAGCTAAAGGCTGCCCACGAAGCGGCGGTGGATCAGCATCGGTCGGGGGCGGCCTTAGCTTCCGAAGGGATGGAACACCAGCGCGCCTGGGTCGGCACGGCACTCCGCGCGGCGGCCGCCAAGCGGCGTGGGCTGCAGCCCTGGCATTTCATTCTGCTGGTCGGCTTCGGCATCTGGTTGCTTCTCCGGCTCAATGAATCGATTGGCTGGATCGATGTGGAGGCTAACGAGCTCCTCATCGCCGGAATACAGCTCGTCGCTGGTCTCCTCCTCATCGAGGCGGCTTCGGAGGCGCTCATTCTAGCGACCGACCGCACCGGCGCCCGCTTCAACTGGGATGGATTTACTTCCGGCACCATCGGCTCGCTGGTCGAGACGATGCCTGAATTCTTCGTCATCGCTTTCCTGGTGCTGGTAGCTCCCTTTGCCGCCTTCCTCACATCAGCGATCACCTTGTTCAACAACGCCCTAGCGTTCAGCATTTATTCCTTCTTCTTGCCTAAGGATCGGAAGGGCAGCTTCGTTATGCCCGAGTCCATGTCCAAAGCCGGCAGCGAGGTTCTGATCGCTGGCTCTGGCCTATCGCTCATCGTCGGTATCGTGATGCTGGGATCGCGCGTGGAAGGGGTGAAGATCGCACTCAGCCCGGTCGATTTGCTCGTGTTGGCAGTCGTGTTCATTTCGATCTATTGCTACTACCAGTACGTGGCCGTGAAATACTATGCCGAGGGCTACGGGGCAGACAGCCCCAGCCATCCGCCGGATCCGGGCAAACTGGGCCACGCGACGGGCTGGGGCGCTATCGCTTTCCCCGCCGCGTTAGGTTTGATCGCCTCCTATTTCGGAGGGGATGCGATCGGCGCGTTTGCCGACACTACGATCAATCACCTCCATTTGCCTGAGGTTCCCACCGCTGCTGCGCTGGCGTTCTTCGCGGGAATGTCCGAGTTTGTCGTAGTCGCCCAGGCCCACCGCCGCGGCGAGATCGGCATCGCGCTATCGAATACATTCGGTGGGCTCACCCAGGTTCAGACACTGCTCTTGCCATTCGCGATGGGATGTATCGGTATCTTTGGTCTGGTCATCGGCGGATCGATCTACTCGATCCCGATCAACATCCACACCATCATGCTCATGATCCTCCAGTTCCCCATGCTCTATGTGCTGCTTTCGTTTATCGAGGAGGATCACACTCTCAATGTCTTCGACGCGGTCGCGATGACCGGCATCTATGCGCTCCTGCTTTACTTCTTGTT
Source organism: Chloroflexota bacterium (assembly GCA_036505655.1). Taxonomy (GTDB): domain Bacteria; phylum Chloroflexota; class UBA6077; order UBA6077; family SHYK01; genus DASXTD01. The sequence goes on along the minus strand of DASXTD010000480.1, from coordinate 5,841 downwards.
CAGCTTTTAGGCAGTGTAGCGGGGCCGCCGAGCCTATAACCCATCCCCAACCAGCAGGGCGAGCCAATCCCGAACCGGGAAACCTCTTTTCATGCCTCTACGGCAGCGGGCCCTGCCCGCCTTCGTCCTCCGGCCCATCGTCGGTAGAGACCAGTCCCGGCATGCCCTGGCCGGTTAGTCCCACCCCTCCACCTTCCAGCACCGTTCCGAAGGTCAGCGTGACAAAAACAACTATTGTCACCCCTACCGCTAACCAGGAGCCCCCGGCCCCTACCAGGACTCCGATAGCGGCCGCCAGCCACAACGTAGCGGCGGTGGTTAGTCCCAGCACCGTGTCTCGATAGCGGAAGATGGTGCCTGCGCCGAGGAAGCCGATGCCAGACGCTACCTGAGCAGCGATCCGGGTCGGATCATGCACCTCGGACCAAAACGCGTTGCCGCCGGCCAGCGTGAAGCAAGCGGAAGCCATGGCCACGACCGCATGGGTGCGTAGACCTGCCGGCCGCCCGCGTCGGTACCTTTGGAAGCCGATGACCCCGGCGAGCACGCCGGACAGAACGACCTGGAGCAGCATCGTGAGGTCAGCAACAGTGGGCCCAGTGAATGCTGGCACGCTCCGATGCTAGCACGGAGATTCCCTCACCTGCCGCAGCCCCAACCATTCCGAGCTAGAATCGGGAGGTAGATTCTCTCGTTTCGGCGGTCACCATGCGGCGCTTTCTTCTCGGGGCATTTGTAGGCACCACCCTTGGGCTGGTAGGGCTCGTGCTGCTCCCTAACGGGCTGGCCACGGCTGCGCCTCAAGCGCTCGAGATCGCTCTGCAATCGGCGATCGACCGCCTGCCGTTGCTCAATGCCTCCGCCAAGGCTTCACCGCCGGACGATCCATCACTCCAGCCCTTCTGGGAAGCGTGGGATTACCTCGAGCGGGAGTACTACGAGCCCAGCGGCGTCGATCCGCAAAAGCTTTCGCAAGCGGCGCTACGCGGCATGGTGAGCTCCATTGGCGATCCCTACACCACCTACCTCGATCCCCAGCATCGCGAGTTGAGCGACGCCGAGCTGCGCGGATCATTCCAGGGAATTGGGGTGCAGGTGGAGACGGTCGATGATCAGATCCGTATTGTGTCGCCCCTTTCTGGTTCGCCTGGTGAACGCGCCGGCCTGCGACCCGGCGATGTGATCCAGAAGGTAGACGGGCAAAGCGTCAGCGGAGTCGGTCTGGGCGAAGCCATTCGCTTGATCCGCGGGCCGCGGGGCGCATCGGTGACTCTGACCATTCAGCGGTCGGATCAGCCGCCCTTCGATGTCTCGATTGTCCGCGATGAGATTCGGGTGCAAGCCGTCCAGGGCGAGATTCGGCCCGACGGAGTTGGCTACATCAAGATCAGCTTGTTCCCGGCCGGCGTGAGCGGTCAGCTCCGCCGGACCATCGACCAAATGCGCACGCCCGGTCCGATTGGCTGGGTGCTGGATCTGCGTGGAAACCCGGGCGGCACCCTGGACGGCGCCATCGGTGTGGCCAGCCAGTTCCTGGACGATGGCGTCGTCCTCTATGAACAGCGCCGTGATGGTCAGCGCGAGGAAATTCGCCGCCAGGGCTCCGCATCCGCGGTGACCGGGCCAGTCGCCGTACTGGTGGATAAAGGAAGCGCCAGCGCCGCCGAGATCGTGGCGGGCGCGTTGCAGGCTAACGGCCGTGCCACTCTGGTGGGCGAGCAAACGTTTGGAAAGGGTCTGGTGCAGGTGGTGCACCGCTTGACCGATGGCAGCGCGCTGCGCCTCACCATCGCGCGCTGGTTCCCGCCCTCGGGCGTGAATATCCAGGCGGTCGGCCTCACGCCCGAGATCGCGATTGGGGCCGATTCCGATGCAGATGCGGCACTGAGCCAGGCGGTGGCCTATGTCCAAACCCAGTATTCGCTGTCGTCTACCGTGGGGGTCGGGAATCAGGCGGCGCCCGCCAGCGGGGTCGCTGTGAGTGGGCAGCGGGCCGAAGCTGAAGAGACGGCCGCGCTCCTCGACCCCGGGGAGCGTGAATCAAGCGACCCCTGGGGGCTGGCATGAAAGCCCCGGCCAGAGGTCCGCAGCGAACGGACCGCGGCCGCCCTCCTGGTCCTCCGAAGGCTCGTGGTGGAGATCGAGGGGGTGCGGTTAAGCCGGCCGGCCCGCCCGAGCGTACCTACGCCGTAAATCGGCGTGCTCGCTACGAGTACGCCATCATCGAGACACTCGAAGTCGGAGTCGTGCTGACCGGTAGCGAGATCAAATCCATCCGAGCTGGACGATGCAACCTGACCGAGGCTTACGCCCGCTACGAGCGAGGCGAGCTGTGGTTGCTCGGAGCCCACATCTCTCCCTACGAACCCAGCCGTCGGGCCAACCACGACCCGGTGCGCCCCCGCAAGCTGCTCGCGCACGCTCGGGAGATTGGCCATCTTGCCGGACTCGCCGCCCAGCCGGGATACACCCTCATCCCCCTGCGTCTCTATGACCGCAATGGTTATGTCAAGGTTCAATTAGGGTTAGGGCGCGGCAAGCGGCAGTACGAGAAGCGGGAGACGATCGCCAAGCGCGACGCCGACCGCGACATCGCTCGCGCCCTCCGCCGCGACCGTTAACCAAACAGACTCGATCCCCGCCGGAGCGTCGGGGGGCGTATCCAGTCAGGCCAGGGCAGGATCGAGCTCCAGGATGGCGCGTCGCTCCGAGCGTACCAGGTATCCAAAGGCAGCGAGCACGCCAGCCACGCAAATGATCGCTTCGATCGCCACGGCCGCACGAATCCCCCATAGCCCGGCCAGGAACCCGGTCGCGAGCGCGCCGGGCGGCGTCATGCCGGCCAGGAGCAGGGTGTAGAGGCCCATGATGCGCCCCCGCATGGTATCCGGCACCGCGAGCTGAAGCGTGGTATTGGCCGTGGTGGTGAAGACCACCCCTGCCATACCCAGCGCTCCCATCAGTGCGATGCTGAGCCACAACCAGGGCGAGAGGCCGATACTGGCCAGGATCACGCCAAAAGCGAGACCACCCACAACTTGCCGACGGGGTGACCGGTACCCCAGGTGCGCGATGCCCAGAGCCCCGAGTACGGATCCAGCGCCCAGCGCCGCACTCAAGGTGCCGTAGCCCGACGCTCCCAGGTCTAGCTCGTAGCGAGCGAGTAGTGGAAGAAACGTGCTGTAGTTGAACCCGAATATGCCCAGGCAGCAAAGCGCGCTGAGGGTGAACACGATGCGTGGCTCGCGGGAAGCGAAGGTCAGGGCTTCCTGAATCTGCATGAGGGGGGTTTTGTCGCGTGCTGATGGTTGAGCACCCACCGCGGCCAGGCGCATGAGAACGAGCGAAACCAGCACGGCGAGGTAGCTCGCCCCATTTAGCGCAAAGGCGCCAGCGACGCCGAGCACTGCGACCACGAGGCCGCCCAGGGCAGGGCCCAGGATGCGAGCCGAGTTGAAAACGGCCGAGTTCAAGCCCACCGCTGTTGTGATCAGCTCGCGCCCGACCAGCTCAGCGGGAAAGGCCTGACGCAAGGGCTGTTCGATGGCGTTGGCGGTGCCCTGAACCATCGCCAGCACGTACACGTGCCAGAGCTCAACGCGCCCCGTTGCGACCAGAACCGCCAGGGTGAATGCCTGCGTCATAGAAACTGACTGGACGATCAGCAGCACCCGTCGCTTGGGGTAACGGTCGGCGAGGGTGCCAGCGATCAGCGACAGCAGGAGAATGGGTAGAAACTGCAGCGTCGTGACCGTGCCAAGCGCCACGGGCGAGTCGGTCATCTCGAGGACGAGCCACGACTGGGCGATGCGCGCCATCCACCCGCCGCTTTGAGAGATGGCCTGCCCAATCAGCAGCAACCGGTAGTTGCGATTCCCCAACGCCCGCCGGATCGCCTGGCCCTGCATGCCACCCCCTGATCTGATCGGCGAGACCGCAGCAAATCATAGACCAGCCCCGGGCAGAGTGGGCCTTGTGACCTGATATAGGCCCAACCGGCTTAGACCGGGTGAGGGGGCTTCCTATTCTTCGATCCACCTCGTGAGATAGCGCCAGGTGGAGTTCTGGTACACGGGCGCACTCGAAGGCTGGCCCTCCGCTCGCGGCCGAGCCCCACGAACCTGGTTGCGGAAGGCCTCGATATCCTCGTCAGGAATTGGCTCCGGATTGCCCAGCAGCGCTGCCCGATAGTTGATCTCCGCCAGATCGTTCAGTCGCCAGGCCGTAATCGTCGCCTCCGGAACACTGCCGCCGACCGCGGTGATGCCGTGTCCGCGCATCAAGCACACATTCTTGGCGCCCATCACTGTTGCCAGGTCCTGGCCGCGCTGGTCGTCCGAGATCAGCACGCTGCGGGGGTAGCGCGGAATGCCGTCCAGCACCATTTGGAGGGCGAATGGATCGTAGGCCCCAATCAGTGGCAGCAGCTCCTTGTTGCAGATGGTGAACAGCACCACGTTCGTCGGGTGCACGTGGATCACGCAGTTCACGTCCGGTCGGGTCCGATACATCCAGGTGTGGATGTACACCTCGTTAGGCGAGGTCAGATCATCGCGGCCCGCCACTCGCTTACCCGCCATGTCCACGATCATCAGATCGTCGGGAGTTGTATAGCGCAGCGCCGCCTCGCCCGGACCGCGGCCCTTAATCACGATGTGCTCGGTGCCTGGAATGCGGGCACTCACGTGCCCGGCGGGTTCACGTGTCATCTCTTCCTTGCCGATGATGCGGCAGGACTGCGCGACCTGTTCCTTGATCTCGTCGATGTCGGGCATCCTCAGTATCTCCTCCGTCCAAGGTGGTCGCGGCATCTTAACCCCGGCCTCTCCCAAAGGGAGTGGCCGGCCGCCGGGGCGAAGCCCCAAGAACGGGTGTGGGCGGGCACCTGGACGGCCGCCGCGCTGGGGGCTTCGGGACGGAGCCCCAAACAAAGATGGGCGGATGGGTAGGCCTTCCTATTCCCCTATAATAGTTATGTCCACGGGGACGCAAGGGTTCGACAGGGGAGGAGATTAGGCGATTGCAGGCCGAGGATGCCCTCACCCTCGTTAAAATGGGGGCAAGCCAGTAACTGGCGAATCCGAATACGCTCTCGCCGCATAAGCGGCGACGTTCCCCAGGGCCTCCCTTCAGTGGGCTTTGACGGAGCGACGATAAGCTGAAGTGCTACGCGACCTGGCGCTGGCCCGGGGCGCGGGTAAGCTAAAGCCGGCTGTGCGCTGGGTACCCCGTCGGTGGGGGACTCGGGGCCGAGGAAAAAAACGCCGACTACGCCTGGAGCATATCGCCGATTGACTCGCTCTGGACGGGGGGTTCAATTCCCCCCCGTCTCCACCATTGCACAAAAGAGCCGCTGGGATAACTTCCAGCGGCTCTTTTGCGTGCCGCGCCAGTCAGCAGTGCGGATGCTAAGATGACTCTTGGCCCCGGGGGCCCCCAAGCAGAGCGCGGCCCCCGTCTCGCCCGGGAGATGAAGCGGGAGGGTGCCGGCGTGACCGTGATCGATTGCGACGCCCATGTCGAGGAGAGCCCCCATACCTGGTCCTATCTGGACCCGGCCTTCTATCCGTATCGGCCGATCCCGGTAGTCTTCCCGGAGGACACCTGTTGGGGCAGTCACAACGCCGCCTGGGTCATCGACTACAAGCTGCGGTATTCGGCATCAAGCCCCACCTGCATGCAGCGAGCGAACGACAAAGGCGCTCCGATCCCGTCCCAGGAGATGACCGATGTGTCCTTGCGGCTCGCGTGCATGGACGAGCTCGGTATCGACCACCAAGTGGTCTTCCCATCGATCTGGCAGGGGTGCCTGGCCGAGAACGTGGAGCTAGAAGCCGCGCT
>DASXTD010000479.1:0-4955 GCA_036505655.1 Chloroflexota bacterium | reverse complement strand
TAGCCCTTCACATTCTCGAAGAAGAGGGCTGGTTGCTTGCGGTCAATGCCCAGCGCGGCGATGGCTCCAATCTCGTGCATGGGATCCACTGGAGCGGAGATGTGCTTCAGCAGGCCAGCCTCATCGAGCAGATCGAGATAGCCTCGGAGATCGTGATAGCTGACATTGCGTTTGGTGCCAGTGGCCATAACCCTCCTCCTCCGTTAACGGCGCGCGCTAGACGGTTGAGGAAGCGGCCACGCCAGTGTGTGACTTGCGGATCTCCCGGGTAGCCTCCACCCAATCGACGTCGCGCGGTAGATTCACGATGGCAGAACGCAGCCGATACAGCTCGGGCCGATCCACTCCGGGTGGTGTAACTCCCTCATCCCGGAGCGCTTTCGCGGCCGCAATCAGGCGCTCCCGTATCTTCACGACCATGGCGTCGGTCGTCCCGAGATGCTCAAAAGTGCGGTCGAAAATTCGGCCCATGCTCTCCGTAATCCCCTTGTCCTGCAGCTCGATGGTCGGGATTCCGGAAAACTGGACGTTCTTCTGGATCTCGTAGTCGAGCAGATAATCGTTGGTCATGTTCGCGACCGGCTGCCATTGGTCCAGCCAACCCGTTCCGTTGGGGAGGAACTTGTGCGCCTGGGACCCATCTGGGTCCGGGTCAGGCTTCAGCGGATCGGTCGGGTTCCAGTCGACTCCCCACAGCATGGTGTTCTCGTCATCGATAGGTACCCACATGTCACCCGGAATGATTCCCTGGCTCCCCGGCCCGCCCGTGGTGATCAAGGCGAAATTGGGAAACATGAACTGAATGATGCGGTAGTTGTACTCCTGCTCGTTGGCATCTCGGCGTGCGCAGTACATGACCCCATATTCGGTCTCCACCACGTCGAGGTAGGGCGCCTTGCGGAAGTTCATGATCCGGGATGCCAGCCCATCTCCTGACCGAATCTGCAGGCGGCTGTGCAGGAAAGAGACGTGCGCATTGTCAAAGTCGCCCTCCAGTGCCTGGGCCCAGTTGGATTCCCGGAGCGTCTTGCTCAGTTTGAAGTGGGCCGCGGGCAACGTCATCCATTCCAGGTCGGGAAGGGGCGGCGGATCTTGCCTCGGCCCCATATAGGTCCAGATGACGCCGCTCTGCTCCCGACAGGGATAGGCCTGGTGGCGAATGCGGTCCGCAAAACTGGTCTCGGGCGGCTCGTTCGGCATATCGACGCAGTGACCGAGCACATCGTACTTCCAGCCATGGTAAACGCACCGGAGACCGTCCTCTTCGTTCCTCCCAAAAAAGAGCGATGCTCCCCTATGGGAGCAGTTGTTGGCGAGGAGCCCAACCTGACCCGTGGTGGTGCGAAAGCCAATGAGGTCTTCTCCCAAGATCCGAACGCGTTTAGGAGCCCCGTCATCCTCGGGCAGCTCGGAGGACATCAGCACGGGGAGCCAATACTGACGGAGGAGATTCCCCATCGGCGTGCCGGGCCCGATTCTCGTTAGAAGGTCGTTGTCTTCTGTCGTGAGCATCTTCTCGCCCTCCGCGGCGGCCTTTGTGTGCATCAGTTGAGCAAGAGTACTATCGACCTTCAGCATCTGCAAGGATGACGATGATGCGTTATCAGTTCGCAGCCGTGCTCGGGTTAGCGGCGCTGGCTATTTCTGCTTGCGCGCCATCTCCCCCAGTGCCTCAATCCCCAGGGTCTGGAGCGATCCCCGCTCGGCCTGAGCGCACTCTGGTGGCCGCGGTGCGGGTCGAGCCGGAGAGCCTGGCGCTGCGGCCAGTATTGGCGGGCCTGTTCGCGTCCTTCACCCTGGTGAGGCGCTTCTTTAATGCCGACCTGGTGGTCATCGATGACCGGGGCAACCCTCGGCCGTACCTTATGGAAGTCTTGCCCAGCCTCAACACGGACTCGTGGCGCGTTTTACCCGACGGGCAGATGGAGACCACCTGGAGATTTAGACCGAACATCGTCTGGCAGGACGGGACGCCCTTCTCCGCTGAGGACGTGGTTTTCGCCTGGCATGTCTACGCCACCCCGGAGTTCGCGTCTGGACAAACTATCCGCGCCATCGCCGACGTAACTGCCCCTGACGATCGAACGATGGTCATCCGCTGGCGCCAGCCTTATCCAAACGCAAACAGCCTGGTGGGCAACGAGGGACTTCCTCCACTCCCGAGGCACCTCCTGGAACAGGCCTTCCAGCAGGCCGACCCGACCGCCTTTGCCCAAAATCCCTTCTGGACACGCGGATACGTCGGGTTGGGTCCATATCGCATGGGTCGCTGGGAGCAGGGATCGTTTTTCGAAGGAGCGGCCTTTCCCCAGCACGTGTTGGGCGCCCCCGCCATCAATCGCATCAAAGTCCTCTTCATCGGCGACGCCAATACTGCCCTGTCGTATCTGCTGGCCGGGGAGCTAGACCTGGGCGCCGACAGTGCGATCGGTCCCGAACAAGGGGTTACGCTGAACACCGAATGGGAGCGCACGCGCGCCGGTTTCATCGTGCTGGTGCCGAGCAACTGGCAAGCCACCGCGTTCCAACTGCGGCCGGAGCTCGCCAACCCCCACGGCATCCTGGACGTGCGGGTCCGCAAAGCGCTGGCCCATACGCTCGACAAGCAAGCCCTATCTGACGGCGTCTATCACGGCCAGATCGCGGTTTCCGAATTCATGATCTCGCCCCTCTCACGCTGGGGGCCAGCATTCCAAAACGCGGTGCTGACGTATCCATACGATCTGCGCCGGAGTGAGCAGCTGATGAACGAGGCCGGTTACGCCAAAGGACCGGACGGAGCCTTCAACAGCCCCAGCGAGGGGCGCTTCAAATCGGAGCTCAAGACCTCAGACTCGCCGGACTGGGTGGCCGAGATGACCATCATGGCGAATGATTGGCGCAAGGCCGGGTTCGACATCGTGGACGCGGTCCTCCCGGCGGCGTTGTCGAACGATCCGGCGTCGCGAGTAACCTTCCCCGGGATGTTTACCAGCATCACCTCGCAGGGTGAAGGCACGCTCAATAACTACACGATGGCGCAAATTCCGCGGGCCGAGAACAACTGGCGGGGCGGCAATAACCGGGGTGGATGGGCCAGTCCCGACTACGACCGAGTGCTACAGGGCTTTACCGCTACGCTCGAACCGAGCGCACGATCGGCGCAGTTGGCTGAACTCGCAAGGATCTTTACCGACGATCTCCCCATGATTTCGCTGCTCTTCCAGGGGAACCCTTACGCGCATATCGCCGCCCTCCACGGCCCGGCGGTCACCGCCCCGGAAAGCGCGGTAGCGTGGAACGTCCACGAGTGGAGCTGGGCGGACTGAATTTTTGTTGCCGCTGACGTAACTAACTGATATGGTCGGGCGCGATTCATCACAAGATGAAATGGGAGTGGACATTGACCCAAACAGGTAGTCCGTACGTTCCCCCGCCCTACAACACGAGCTCTCCAGCCACCATGCGTGGCGTGCTCATGCTCGAAGTGGCTTCCGAGCTCGCCAAGACCCGCGGTTGGCGCAGCAATCAGCCCCTCATCCACATGCGGGCCCAAGGCGCCAGCGAGTGGGGAGTCACCCTGTTCGGCAGCGATTCCCCAGCGGCGGTACCCATGGTCGCCCGCAAAGAGGTCCAGTTCGCTATCGTGAATCCGGGCGCGATTCTCGCGCTGGCCAGCCGGGGCCTGGGCCCGTTCCCGGAGCCGGTGCCGGTTCGGGCGATCACGATTCTGCCCCAGTGGGACGGGCTCGGTTTCGCCGTGACCCCAGATACCGGACTGACCACTTTGTCGCAGGTCCGCGATCAAAAGTACCCCCTCCGAGTTACGTTGCGAGGTCAGAGGGATCACGCCCAGCACACGATCATCGCGGAAGTCCTCAAGGTGCACGGATTCAGCCTCGATGACATCGAGAGCTGGGGCGGGCAGATTCTGTGGGAGCCTCCTACACCGGATGGTCGTATGGAGACTGTCCGCCAGGGTAAGGCCAATTCCATTTGGGACGAAGCGCTTCCTATGTACGCTGATGCCGCTCTCGATGAGGGCCTGCGCTTTCTCACTATCGAGGAGCCGGAGCGAAAAAAGCTCGAGGAAATGGGCTTCATCATGACTTCGTTAAAGGCCCAATATCCCAAGGCCAATCACGACGCCGCGTGCGTCGATTTCAGCGGCTGGATCGTCTACACGCATGCAGACACGCCGGACGAGCAGGTTGAGCTGTTCTGCGGCGCCCTCGAGGTCCGGAAAGAGCGCGTTCCGCACTACGCTTCGGCAACTGCCCCAGTCGAGGCGCCGCTGCCCCTGCACGACATGTGCAAGGACACGCGCGAAGGGCCGATGTATGTACCGCTGCATCCAGCGGCCGAGCGATTCTGGAAGGCTCGCGGCTATATCTAAGTCTGAACGTAGCTTCTGAGGAGTAATGAGATGACGCAGACTGGGACGCCGTTTGTCCCCGAGCCTTACAACCTGCGGGTGCCAGCGACGATGCGGGGCGTGCTGATGCTCGAATGCGCCGCCGAGTTGTCGAAGACGCGAGGATGGCCCTACGTCCAGCCCCTCATCCAGATGCGAGGGCAGGGGGACACCGACTGGGCCGTCACCATGTTCGGCAGCGATTCACCCAATGCCGTCCACCAGGTGGCGAACAAGGAAGTGCAGTTCGCCATCGTGAACCCGGGGGCAATCCTGGCCCTGGCCATTCGCGGCCTGGGGCCTTTCCCGAAGCCGGTGCCGGTTCGGGCGATCACCATCCTCCCTCAGTACGACCAGCTCGGGTTCGCGGTCACCCCGGACACGGGACTCAAGACACTCCGCGACCTGCGCGACCGCAAGTTTCCGCTTCGCGTGAGCCTGCGAGCCCAGCGCGACCATGCCCAGCACGTGGTCATCAAGGAAGTACTGGCGGTTCACGGGATGAAGATCGAAGACATTGAGACGTGGGGCGGCGAGCTGATCTGGGAGGCCCCCACTCCCG
>DASXTD010000478.1:0-8666 GCA_036505655.1 Chloroflexota bacterium | reverse complement strand
CCCAGCAGGTGTTCTTTTCGAGGCGGAGATCACCCAGCTTCGAGTTATCCGAGCGGCCAGTGATCAGCGGACCGTCGTCGCCAATGCCGCGGCCATGCAGAGTCATGGTGGTCTTGATGCCGGGGCGCTTGCTGAAGGAGACGCTGAAATCGACCAGCTCTTTGAAACTGGTGCCCGACTTCAGGAGGCCGAGCCCGGCTTCCCAGAGGTCATGCTGCACCTCGATGAGCGGCTTCCAATGATCCGGAATTGGGCCGAGCAAGATGGGCTGGACTTCCTGGGCCACCATGGCGCCCCAGATCGCGCTCACCTCATTGGTAATGAAACTGCCCTGCTGGAGGCGACGGCCAATCGGGGGCTCGACGAAGCGGGTGTGCTTGCCGTCCAGCGGCCCGGTGACCAGAGCCCAGCCGGAAGCGGTCCAATCGCTGCGAGCGCGGTTGTAGTGCTCGCTGCCCAGCTCCATCAGGCGCCCGGTGACACGGCCGTAGAGCACGGCCTCGTCGACGCCGGGGCGGGCCACTTCGATCATCTCCTCGATACCGGCCTCAGAAATCGCCACCGCGCGGCGAAGGCAAGCGATCTCATCGTCGCTCTTGACGTAGCGGACGAAGCCAATCGTGTCAGTGGCATCTACGAACGTGGCGTTGGGGAGCCGCTGCAGCACCTCGGCAAAGGAAGAGTAGTTCACGACGCCGTCGGCGGCCCGGGCGTGGGTGACGGTGCCAACCTTGAGCCCGGCCACGCCAATGCGTCCACGCTCCATGCCCGCGTCGATGAGCGCCTGGGCCATGCCCGGTCCCCAGGCAGGTCGGTCTTTCTGACGGAGCAGCCGCACTTCCGGCGCCCACTCGTTGCCAATGCCGGAGTCACTGAAAACGATAGGCGCCCGGCCATCGGTAGGCATCACGAGGCCCACGTTGACCATTTGAGTCAGGTAGCGTGCGTCCAAGCGATTGCCCTTGGGGACGAGGACGCAGTCGAGACCGGCGTCCGCCGCGTTCTTCCGCACCGCTGCCCAGCGGCGGTCCCGTTCAGCGATCGAGTAGCCGGTCCAGCCAGTGTCTGCTGCTGCTTGAAGAGCCATGAGGCTACGCCCTCACCCCTGCCCTCTCCCAGAGGGAGAGGGTGAGCGGAGCTCGGCGAAGTTGCCGTCCGCGTCGCGGACGTAAATCGTGTTGCCTTCACGCTCCCAGGGGATGGGCGTGGGGGCGAGTGCTTCCGCCACTGCGTCGGCGTCTTGGGCGACGTCGAAGACCAGGCGCGGGGTGGACTTCACGATCTCTTCGGGCTGCTCCTGCCACACGCGGGTGGCGCTGATCAATGCCAGTCGCGAGTCACCATACGTGTAGAAGACCTGGCCGTTCGGCCGCGGCACCTTGGGTGGACCGGATGGGCGCTCGGCGCCGACCTCGCCGGCGAAGCGGGCCGGTCGCTCCTCGCCGGTCACCGGATCCACGATCAAGAAGTCGCGGTAGCTGGGATTGTCCTTGCGAGTCCAGGGTGCGCAGGGATCATCGCCGCTGGCCCACTGCTTGGCCTCGATCTGATCCTCGCGCCGCCAGCCGTGGTAGTACTGGACGTTTCCACCCAGGGTGGTGACCCACAAGTATTCGCAATAGTCGAACTCATACACCTCGACGGCCACATGATCGATCAGTCGCCCATTTTGGTCCGACGCCACGAGCTGCACGCGGTTGCCGCTCGGGTCTTCGAGATAGGGGCTGGGGACCCGCTCGTCCGGATGGTCTTCGCGCCACCACTCGAGCGCAGAGCCTGCGCTGGCATAGCTTTGGGCTAGTTGTTTCAGCTTGGCGGCGGGAACTCGATAAGCCTGGTGGTAGCCGCCGCCTTGATAGGTGCGGGGGCGGGCGTGTCGGACGAACTCCACGCTCTCGGTGGGCGTGGAGAAGAGCAGGCGGTTCGCGCTCTGTTCCCAGGTGCCCGAATGGTGGGTGAAGATCGGCTCGTAGAAGGCCCGCGTGGCAGCGAGATCCGCTGCCTCTAAGACGATGCCGCTCAGACGTTGGACTTGCACCGGGGCAGGCTCATTCGGACGCCAGCCCTCACCCGTCCTTGGCCCTGCGGGCCGGCGGCCGGCCTCTCCCAGAGGGAGAGGCGGATGGGTTGAGGCTTTAGTCATCCCTGGGAAACAGGCACTGGGGCGTATTCCACGTCCTCGTCGCGCCGCCAGCAGACCTCGAAAAAGTTGCCGCCGGTGTCCTTGAAGTAGACGGACTGGCCGAGCGGGCCCTTTTCGGGATGGGTCACCGGGCCCTCGAAGGGGACCTCCTCCCGCTGAAGCCGCTCGACGAACTCGGGGAAGCGATCCCGCGTGACCATGAATGCGTGGCGTACGTCGCGATCGATGCCGCCCCGGAGCTGATCCTCGGGTGGCAGCGCGGTGTCCGAACGATCGGGGAACATGACGTACAGGTAGTCGCCGATGACCCCGCAGGGATGCGGGTTGCCGCCCCGGTTGCCCTCGTAGCTGCCGCTCACGGTCTCGACGCGGGTGGCGCCAAAGATCTGCTCGTAAAACGTCTCGAGCGAGCGCGAGTCGGGTCCTTCGATGCCGCTATGGGCGATGCTTTCGATCTCTGCCACTATGTCCTCCCAGGTTCCTCAACCTTCCGTCATTCCCGCGGAAGCGGGAATCCACCAGTACGACGGGTAGACTCCCGCTTCCGCGGGAGTGACGGAGTAACGTTACTTCAAACTGCTGCCAATTGATGTGCGACTCCCGTCGCCTGGACGGCCTGGGACGGGTCGTAGGCGTCGCGCGGATTGGCGACGTTGGTATCGACCAGGAGGTGGCCTTCCGCGCTGAACGTAATCGGGTGCAAGCGGAGCGGTCCGCCCGCTCGGTTGCCGGGATAGGGGGTCGGAATGCCGCGGCGATCGTACGTCGCGTCGTGGTAGGGACAGAAGAAGTGCCAGTGAGCCTTCTGGTAGGCGACTAAGCCGTTCATGTGGGTACACCAGCGGCTTACGGCCAGGAAGCCTTCCTTCTGTCGGACGAGGTGGAAGTAGCCATCTTTGAAGAGCTTGACGTCGCCCACCTTGTACTGCTCGGGGAGGCCGCAATCCACCGTGCCGGCGCCGGAGACGAACACCTCGTGGCATTCGGGACCATACGTCTGGATCTGATAGCGGTGGCCGTCCGGGTCCAGGATATCGATGCTGTAGTTACCAACCGCGCGGTAGCCCTCGTGAGTGTCAGAAACGGTGTGGCCCATCGCCTTCAGCCGCTCGTAAGCACGATAGTACGCGTTGGGGGTAACCAGGAGGGCCTGATGGCGCCCGGTCCGGGCGGGGCGCTGGAAGTTCGGGTTCTCCACCAGGATCATCATCTGGCGGGTGTTGGTGCGGAGCAGGCTGTGCGGGAGCGGCTCGGCGGTGAGGTTGCGGCCCAGCAAGTCGAAGCCGAGGACCTCCTGGTACCAGGCTTCGCTCCGATCGAGATCGGTGACGCCCACGACCAGGTGGCTGAAACCTTCGACGACCGTCGTCTTGCCATTCTCGGCTGGTGTCGTGGCTTGACTGCCGCCGTAACGGGGTAGCTCATCCGTTGGTACCGGCATCTCCCGCAACCACTGCTGCATTGCATCCTCCTGCTAAATCCCCGCCAGCGATGCGGTTCTTATAGACCCGCCGGCAGAACCTTGCAAGCTCGGTGGGCTAGGCTGAGGCGGCCGAAAGTCCCCTCCCCCTCGGACGGGGAGGGCTAGGGAGAGGGTGATTTCTGCGTGCAGAGCGAATCGACGCGGAGGTTTGTTCCTAGGTCGCGAGGAACGCCCCCTCTCCCCAACCCTCTCCCGCGCGGGGAGAGGGAGTTTGATCGCCTTTTCGGCCGCATCCTTAGGTTTCTCGCGGGTGGATGAATCCTGCCGCCACCACCTCTTTGGCGTAGTCGGGCACATTCTCTGGAATCGCGAAGCCCCCGTCGCGAGCACGCTGTTGTGCGATGGGCGCGTACTTGGTGGAGTTGCCGGTGGGCAGGGAGTTGGCTCGCCGGCGGCGTTGTTCGGGATCCTCGTTGGGCCCCGAGCGGCTCCAGGTAGGATCGTCAGCCTCAGTTGGCACGTGCAGCAAGACGTTCTTGGCCGGGTCGCGGAACGTGTTCATAGGGTCGCCGCCGTCCTCGACGATCTTCATCTGGTCGCGGAGCAAGCGGCGGTAGAGGATAAGGCCCTTATCGGACTCGCCCAGGTGCTCGGTCCAGCGCGGCGTGACGGGCCCCTGGCTCATCCACGCGTAGTTATCCTGGCCGCTATTGTTGTCCACCAAGGGCCAGACCGGCAGGCCTTCCTTATCCACCCCGGGCAGCGGCACCTTATAGATGGGGATGTCTTCTGGCCGCTGGTCTGGATCTCCCGGCTGTTTCGGATAGATGTGGTACCACCAGTAGAGTGTGTGCGTGTCGTCCAGGGGCACGCGGATCTGGTGCTGCTGGAGCATGAACGGGAAGACGATCGGATGGCCGATCCGCCAGTTGGGGTGGTTGTCGTCGTCCCCTTCGAGCACTCGGCGCTTGAGAATACCGTACTCGAAGACGTCGAAGCCGATCTTGACGTGCTTGCGCACGTTCGCGCGGGCCCGCCAGAAGTTGTGGGCGTCAGCATTGTTCTGGCCGAGGCGCTCCAGCACGTAGTTGGTGAAGTAGTTGTGCAGGTGCTCTACGTGAACAGGGTCGAGCGAGTTCTCCATGATCTGGAGCCAGTTGCAGGGCAGGATGGCCCAACCCACATCGCGGACGACGTCCTCGCGGACGTAGTTCTCCCAATGGGGGACCAGCGGCCGCGGCTCTGGACCCATCCAGGCCCACAACATGCCACCCAGCTCCTCGACCGGATAGCTCTGGATCTTGATCCGATCCTTAAAGGTGGACTCGGGTGATTCGGCGGGTTGGTCGATGCATTGGCCCTCGTTGTCGTAGAGCCAGCCGTGATACGGGCAGCGCAGCCCTTCCTGCTCCGGAATTCCCCACAGCAAATTGGCGTTGCGGTGGGCGCAGAACTCCTGGATAAGGCCATAGTTGCCGGAGCGATCCCGATACGCCACCAGGTGCTCCCCGAGAAGCGAGACAGCCTTCGTCGGATGGTCGTGGAGCTGCTTTACTGTGGCGAACGGGAGCCAGTAGCGGCGCAGCAGCTCGCCCATGCCGGTGCCCGGCCCGACCTCGGTAAAGCGCTTGTTCTGTTCTTTCGTGAGCATTCAGTCCCCCACGCGCGATTCTCGCCCGAGTGTAGCCCGCGCGTGAGGATCGTCACCAGCCCCCTACGATCAAGCGCGAATCTGAGACAGAGGCCTATTAGTCGCGGCGCATCGCTAGGAGGCGGTCAACACCTGGTAGCAGACCCCGAGGAAGGTCACCAGGGCTCCTTATCGGAGATGCCGGCATCGAAGACGTAGCCCAGGAAAAAGCCACTGCAACATCCCGGAATGGGAGCCGCGGTGACTACGGGGAGGTCGAGCATCGGGCGATCGGCAGACCGCCAGAGAGTCGGGCTAGCTGGGGTGTACCACGTGCCAGGGTCCGCTGGGGCTATCACCTTTGGCATCGTTGGGCTGGGTATCCCCGGCGAACCGATACAGGGGCTCGTCGTTGTACATCACCTGGCGGCCGCCATCAGCTCGTGACAAGGTGGAGAGACCCGACAAACCGGACGGCCCCGTCGGGGCACCGCTCGGCAAGAGCAGCGGTTGCCACGTCTGCGTGCAGCCACCCGTGCAGTTGCTGGCGCCTTTGGCATCCGCGTCGTAGCGATACAGCGTCTTGCCGGTCGCGTCGGTCAGGATCTTGCCCAGCTTGGAGTCGTCGCGGATCTGGATGGTCGAGCCAGATGCGGCCGGCCCAATAGTGACGATTGCTCCCTGGCCGGCCGGGGCCGGGTTCGCGGGGGGCGCGGTCGCGGCGGGGCTCCCGGCGGGTGATGAGCAGGCGACGCCCAGAAGCGCAGCCATCACTGCCACCACCAGGGGTAGAGCCGCAGTACCTCGGTTCAAGTTCGTCTCCTTGTAATGCTAGTTTCCCGGGTCTGAATCCTTTGGAGGATATACGCTGGTTCGGCCTGTCCGGATGACTCATTTTCCAGGCGACCCTGCTTGCGAGTCCCCGGGCACGGTGCTACATTGCGGGCCAGGTGAGGTTCATGTGCGTGAATGATGCGGCCCAGCCGCACCACCACGACTGAAGGAGCGGCTATGCATCTACAAGATCTTCCCGATGAGTCGGACGATGTAGCCTTTTTTGGCGGTCACGGAAGCCGACCGAGCGACTGGGGCGAAAGAATTCCGGCCGAGCGTTTCAGCCACCTCGTGCTCGGAGTGACTGACCTCGACCGCAGCGAGCTCTGGTACCAGGAGTGGATCGGCCTCGACTTGCTCGGCCGCAACGTCACCGCGGAGCCTCGCCAGCACTCTGTACTAAAGATGAACACCGGCCAGCTCCTCATTTTGATCCAGAACGACACCGTGAAGCCGCCCGACCGCTCAGGCGTGCACCACGGAATGATGTTGACACCCAACCAGTACCGCCGCGCCTACTATCGGCTGAAAGATCTCGGGCTCGATATTCACGACGACCGGCAGATGTACCGAGCCCATGGGGAATACAGTATCGATGTCCAGGACCCGGACGGACATCGATTCCAGCTTCAGACATATGGTCCGGAGGCTGCGTTGCCCATGCCGGGAGCCGGCATCGTGGACGCTGGCCTGCCAGAGAAGTACAAGGTGGGCGACGTTAAGCCTTTCAAGAAGGGCAACTTCCACCTGGTGCGGCGCGAGGAAGGTTTCCTGGCCGTGTCGAAATGGTGCCGCCACATGAACGGCATCGTGGTCTACCAGAAGGCCCACTGGCATTTCGTTTGCCCGTTCCACGGCGCAACTTACGATCGTTGTGGGGTGCCCGCGCCGTTCATGGGCAACCGCGGCAAAGATCCGCTGAACCTCCACCCGATCACGTTCAGCCCCGAGGGCCACATCCTGGTGGATACCGACCGCACCATTTCCCGCGACGCTTACGACGCAGAGCAGGCTGTACAACCGCCGACGAGTGCTGAGCAGAGAGTGCTTGGTGCTGAGCCGGCGCTCCGGGTCTAGCTCTCAGAACTCAGCACCGAGCGCTCAGCAGCTAAGGAGGACAACAATGGCCGAAGTCGAAAGCATCAGCCACAGCGGGATGGTGGCCCCCGATAGCCGCTTGATCCACGATTGGTACGAGGAAGTCATGGGCGGGACGTGGGGCGAGACGGTGAGCCGAGATTACGAGGGCACGCGAGGTGGCAATGCCCATTCTTGCGGCATGATTGCCGACTACCTGTTTGTGACGTTCCCGCGGGCGCGCGAGATGGCCGGCCCGCAAGTCCTGGCCGGCGGCGAGGATTCGTATCGTCACGCGTGGGCCGTTTCGCGCGCCAAATTCGATGAAGCTTTGCAACATCTCGAGGCACACGGCGTGGAGTACGACGGCCCCGTTAATCATCCCGAAAACGGCCCGTTGGGGCAGTCGATTTACTTCCGCGACGCCGGCGGCAACTTTTTCGAGATCTGCTGGCGGCGCGACGAAGAGGCCGAGTACCACCCGGTCATCACGGCGAGCGTTTAATGGTAGCGACAGTAATCGCGCCGACCCGATCGGCTAAGCGGCCACCGCTGGCGGACCTGCTTTCCGGCGTGATCGTGGAGGCTCGCGATCTGGCCGCCACCCGAGCCTTCTATGAGCCGATCTTTCGCGATGTGCCCGGCAAATGGCAGGAGGAGCGCAATCGACTGCTCTACCAAGCCGGCCCGCAGAGCATCGAGTTCGTCAAACGCCCTCATCCGCGCAGTTTTCCTGATAGCGGCAACCACCAGGCATTCCGAGTGCGACCGTCTCGCCTCCGCGGCCTGGCCGATGACCTCGAGCGGGCGGGCCACGAGGTGAACTGGTGGCACGAGGACAATCCCCCCGAGCGCGAGGTCACCGCGTACGTCCTGGACCCAGACGGGAACCGCGTTCAGCTGGTGGCAGCGGACCGTCTCGACTTATTGCTGGACCACATTGCATTGGAGATCAACGCGTTCGACTACTGTGAGCACGTGTACCGCAAAGTGCTGGGTGGCCAGGTCTCTTACTATCACGGCTGGCGGGTGGAAGACGAGAAGGATGCCCAGGCCTGGGGGAGGGGCGACGATCCCGTTCTGCCCTGGTGCCGACGCGACAACCCGGGCTGGAACGATTTCATTCGTTTCAAGACCAATGACCGCGGCTTGCGGGTACCCCGGCCGGCCACCCAGGTTTTTATCGGCTTCGGGCCAACATTCCTGGGCCTGATCAGCGCCTCCAAAGTGCGCCAGGAGCTGCCCGAAGAGGTCATGCGCGGGCTACCCCGCCTGGTGTTCCACAGCTCCCGCTCGGCGGAGGAGACCTTCGCGCACGTGGCCGCGACGCTGCCCATCCGCTGGGAGAAAGAGGGCACGACGGCCTACCTCCGCGACCCCGATGGCAACTTCGCCGAGCTGAGGTGTGACAGTTAGGGTTTTCACCCCCACCCCAGCCCTCCCCCGTCCGAGGGGGAGGGGGGTTTGTAGATTCTCTCTCCTGCCGCAGCGGGAGAGGGTAGGGTGACGGCCCTCCTCAGCCTGGTCCTCCTCTTCACCTTCATCGCCGGCTGCAGTGG
>DASXTD010000477.1:0-10595 GCA_036505655.1 Chloroflexota bacterium | reverse complement strand
GACCGCCTTCGCCAAGACCGCTTTCAGCCTCACCCCCATCCTCGCCCATCTTCGGCTGCCCATCGGCGGCAGCAGCGGGATCAACATCGGCAGTGGAATCCTGCCCGGCGGCTTCCCCAACCCGGTCGCCATCATCGCTCGGGCTCCGCTCGCCTTTGTCCCTGACTGGCAGGGCAGCGATCGCATCAACATCCTCATGCTGGGCACCGACCAGCGGCCTGAAGAGCGTGCTGCTGGCGTCCCTACCCGAACGGACGTGATCCTGGTCGTCTCACTCGACCCGGTGCACAAGACGGCCGGTATCGTCTCGTTCCCCCGCGATATGTGGTTGCCCATCGCCGGCCTGGGGGAGCAGCGAATCAACGAGGCCTACCAGTACGGCGAACGACACAAGGTTTCAGGCGGCGGGTCAGCGCTGGTCTCGAGTACGCTGGATCGCAACTTCGGACTTTCGACGTCCCATTACGCGATCTTCAATTTCGAAGCGTTCCAGAACATCATCGATACTCTGGACGGGGTGGTCATCGACGTGCCTCGCCCGCTGAAGGACGATGCGTTCCCAACCGACCAGGACTCGGAAGACATCTTTGGTATGCAGCGCATCTACTTCCAGCCGGGTCCCCAGCTCATGCGCGGGTCAGCCGCACTTCACTACGTGCGCTCACGCCATTCAGAGACCGACTTCGCGCGCAACGCGCGCCAGCGGCAGGTGCTCCTGGGGATCCGGGACCGGGTGCTCCGCGTGAACGCGCTGCCCAATCTGCCCTCTGTGATCACGCAGACCCTGGCGGCTTTGCAAACCGACCTGTCGCCAGGCGATGCCCTCAGCCTGGCCAAGCTGGTCACCCAGATCGACTCCTCAAACATCCGGACCCTGGGCGTCGGCCCACCCCTCGTCAGCGGGTATACCGGGGAGGATGGAGCCTCCCTGCTGCTTCCGAACAACGCAGCGATCAAGCGGGCGATTCAGCAGCTCATGGAAGAGCCGCCGGCCACCGATGCGGCCAAATCCACTGGCGCGTCGTAGTGAATCCAGCCGTGTGCTAGCCCGCGGTCGGGCCAGCGTCATCGCCGCGGCGGCGGTCGCCTTCATCGCGTTGGCGCTGGCGGTTCACGCGGGCTGGTTCAGGGAACTGGATCTGGCTTTTGCCCTCGCTCTGCACAATAGCGCGAATCCTTTCCTCGACCCGATCGCCACAGCGCTCAGCATCGCTTTTGCCTTTGAGGCAGTCACGATCTATACAGCCATCACTGGGCTGCTCTTGTGGAGGCACGGTGCTGGGGTCTGGTCGCTAGCGCCGTTCACCTTCTTAGCGCTGACGGCGGTTGAGCTCGCGTTCAAGCTATCTTTGCCCACTGATCCGATCCCGCTGGAGCTCCATCGTGGAGTCTTTTATCCACTGACCGAGGTAACCTTTCCGGGCTCGTTCCCGAGCGGCCATGCCCTGCGGATTGGCTTTATCGGCATGGCAGCTGCATCGTGGATTTGGGTGCAAAGGAGCACCGCTCGGGGCCTGGTGAGCGTCGTGATTGCCGTGATCACGATCGTTTTCGCCCTGAGCCGTGTCTATCTAGGCGTGCACTGGCTGAGCGACGTGCTAGGAGGCCTCGTCCTCGGAGGTGCCGCAGGCGTCCTCATAGCGCAATCGGTTTCCTCCACCCTGGCTCGGCAGCAGTCCACGGTCGAAGAGCCAGCCTCACGACACTAGACAATGCCCCACATTGACGTTGGGCAGACCGTTCTGACATCCTGAGGCCTGAAGACATCCTAAAAAGGGGGAAGGGATGACACTTCGCAATGCTTCACTGCTACTAGTCGGTGCCGCGATGGCCCTACTCACCGCCTGCCAGGGGTCGGGGGCCCAACCCGCCGGCGGCACACAGCCGTCCGGGGGGGCACAGCCAGCCGCGGGGTCCAGTGGCCCGTCGGTGGCTGACTTCTACGCGGGAAAGACCATCACCATCATCGTCGGCTACGCACCGGGCGGCGGGTACGACACCACCGCGCGCGTTTTATCCAAGCATCTCGGCTCCCATATCCCGGGCAACCCCAACGTCGTGGTCGAGAACATGGACGGCGCCGGCAGCCTGCTGGCCGCGAATCACCTCTACAACGTGGACAAGCCAGATGGACTCACTCTGGGAGCCTTTAACGAGCTCCAGATCGTCAACCAAGTGACGGGCATGGACGGCGTCCAGTTCGACGCCCGCAAGTTTTCCTGGATCGGCAGCGCCCAGCAGACCACGTGGTCGTGCATTGTCCGAGCCGATTCACCATACAAGACCGGCCAAGACTTCACGCGCAAGGATCTGCCGCCACTCATACTGGGTGGCACCGCGCCGGGCGCCTCGACGGATGATTTCCCCAAGCTGCTCAACGCTCTGGCCGGCGCCAACATCAAACTGGTGTCCGGCTATACGGGCTCCAACACCATCAAGCTGGCCGTGGATAGCCACGAAGTAGACGGGTTGTGCTTCGATTTCGAGTCGCTGCCGATTGTTGGCAACGATTGGCTACAGAACAAGAGTGTGAACGTGCCACTCTATGAGTCGCGCGACGGCAAGAGCGATGCGATCCTCAAGCAATTCCCCAATGCAGTCAGTGCGGAGGATCTCATCAGCGACCCGACGTCCAAGCAGCTGCTGCGAGCAGCCACCGCGCCGACCGCGATGTCCAAGCCACTCGCGGCGCCGCCAGGCGTACCCGCGGATCGGCTGCAGGCGCTGCGAGACGCTTACACCGCCACGCTGAATGATCCCGCCTTCCAGGCCGACGCAACAACTGCTCGCCTCACTATCGTCCCGCATACTGGCCAGCAGGTGGAGCAGACCGTGAGCGACGTGTTGAGCCTCGATCCAGCCATGGGCAAACGACTGGCTGATATTCGGGCTTAGCAGGCAGGCAAGGCCCTACGGACTCGGGTTTCTCGTTGGCCCGGACACCAAGCCCCGACCGCCGAGACCGGCTGCAAGCCCTGCTTGCGGGCGAGCGGTGCCGAATGGGACCTCGAAGATCTCGTGGTCTCCGCTGAAGAGCGCGTCGATTGAGCCCGCGACCGGTGTAGTGCCAACCGCCGGCGCCTCCCCCTCGGTGACCCAATCTGGGATCTCGATGAGCGTGTTCTTCTCGGGATCGTGGACGAGAGCCATGGGGTCGCCGCCCCGCTGAACCACCTCGATCTGCTCCTTGAGCATGTCGCGGAAAAGAGCAATCCCGCGGTCGCCGGCGCCCAGATGCTCTCTTGAGCGGTCAAAGCGTGGGCCCTGTGTCTCCCAGGCCATCGTGTCCTGGCTGGTGAACGTGTTCAGCGAGTAGTCGCCATCCTGACCGCGAACCTGGGTCTCATCGCCTCGATTGTCTCCTCGATTCCAATCACCGCCGTTCGTGTCTGAGCGACGGATGAACCCGGCCCAGAAGATCTCCGTATGCGTGTCGTCGATGGGGACGCGCCAATGCAGCGCGTGAACCGGCCCCTCGCGGACGCGGAGCATGTTGGGGAACATGAGCGGGTTGCCGCCCCCGCGCTCCTCGCCCATGCCGAAGCCAGCCCGGTAGCGCCAGCTCTTCAGGAGCCCCCATTCGAAGCGCTGGAACCCGTACTGCTCGATGGGCCGATAGTAGTAATTGCCATCAGAGTTCCCTTGCAGGTGCATCGTGTGGCCGTGCAGGAAGTAGGTATGGGTGACGTCGGCCGAGTTCTCCTCCGCTTGCACCCAGTTGCAGTCCAGGGTCTGCCGACGGTCGATCCTGCGATGTCCGTTCTGCCAGGCCAGCACGTCCCACCTGGGAAGGAGCGGGCGCTTTTCGGGCGGCCCCATGTAAGCGAATAGGATCCCAGCTAATTCCTCAACCGGATAGGCCGGGTGGCGCAGCGTGTGCTTGAGCAGAGATTGCGCGGGCTCGAAGGGAGTCTCGATGATCTTGCCCTCGCGGTCATACACCCAGCCATGGTAGGCGCAGCGGATGCAATCGCCCTCCAGAAAACCATAGTAGAGCGAGGCGCCGCGGTGGGAGCAGTGCTCGGCTACCAGGCCATACGTGCCATCGGCAGCGCGGAAGAGCACCAGCTCCTCACCGAGGACAGTGAGGCGCCGTTTGGGCCTCTCTTCAGTGAGCTCCGCGGTCAGCGCAATCGGATGCCAGTAGCGGCGGAGTAGGTCTCCACACAGCGTGCCTGGTCCGATGCGCGTCAACAGGTCGTTTTCTTCCTCGGTCAGCAATGGCGCCCTCCCGACGATCCGCAACAACTGCTGCTCACTTGCTGGGAATACTACGCTCGGCTGGTTCGTTGGGCAACGCGGCGCTCCAGGTACTCGGGCCAGTCCACATCGAGCGGGACGTGGTCCTCGTAAACCCCCATCTCCAAGAAGCGGTTGTCGCTCGGCTTGCGAATGACGTTGGGAGGATCCTCGCCCCGCTGCACCCGCTCGATCGCGTCGAGCAGCATGCGCCGCTCCAAAACCAGGCCGGCATCCGCTGATCCGAGGTACTCCTCCGTGCGGTCCTGGATCGCGCCGGCCGTCTCGGTCGCGTAGTTATCGTGTGCCACGAAGATCGGCCCCATGCCGGCATATGTCTCGCAGCGCTGCTCTTCTCGGTCCTGGAGATAGCGGTTCGAAAGGTTGCGCACGAACTTGAAGTCTGGCGTGGTCACTGACGCGCGCTCCTTGGCGTGCGCGTCCTGAATCGGACCGGACCGCTTGAACGCTGTGTAGTAGCGCCAGTGGTGCGTATCGTCGATCGGAACGTGCCAGCTCATCAGATAGCCGTCACCTGGCGGCACCGGGCCGCCGCCCACGCCGCAAGTATTCGGCATGATAAAGCTGGAGCTGCGTACCGTCAGGTCACCACGGTGCTCGTCGTAGAGGCCGTAAATGCGCACCCCAAACTCCGCATCCTCCGCATAAACGATGGGAGGGGTCACTTCGATGTCGAAGGCAGGCGTAACGCGCTCGGCGCTGATAGGAACTCGCGTCTCCCTGAGCGAGCCGCCCGGCAAGAAACGGTGCAGGAAGAACGGGTGGGACGGGTCGAGATTGCCCTCCAGGCCCTGCAAGTAGTTGCACTCGTGGTAGTACTTGTAAATCCAGACGTGGTCGTTGGGCACCTGGAACAGCTCGTAGGCCGGAAACAGCGGCGGCTCGCCCGCGCCCAAGTAGGCAAAGATCACCCCGGCCGCCTCGTGGCACGGGTAGGCCACGTGCTTGATCTTTTCATGGAAGGTGCTGCCCGCGGGCTCACCGGGTTGTTCCAGACAGCGCCCGTGTACGTCGTAGAGCCAGCCGTGATAGATGCAGCGCAGCCCGCCGTCTTCGAGCCGTCCGTAGCTCAAGTCAGCGCCCCGATGGGAGCAGTGGATCCCCAGCAGCCCTACCTCATTTTTCTCATTGCGAAAGAGTACGAGGTCCTCGCTGAATATGCGGAGAGGTAGGGGAGCGCCGCCCGGCGGTAGCTCGGAGGCCAGCGCCATGGGCTGCCAGTAGCGGCGGAGCAGCTCGCCGCCAGGAGTGCCCGGGCCGGTCTGGGTCAGCAGATCGTTCTGGTGCTTAGTCAGCATGGGTGCCTCCATACAGTCCGCGCTTCTGGATGTACTCCCGCACCGGCTCGGGAACCAGGTAGCGAACGGGTTTGCCTTCCGCGATTCGAGCGCGAATGTCGCGAGCCGACACGTCGAGTCCTGGGCTCTGCACTACACACACGCGCCGCCGGGCCCCTGGGAGAATCGCTTCCAGCGCTTCAAGGTCCACTTTGTCGCGACCCGGACGAGCCATAGCGACGATTCGAGCCAGCTCGAGGATCTGAGCGGGTTCGCGCCACTGGGGCAATTCTGCCAGCGAGTCGGTCCCCACGATGAAGTAGAGCGTCTGCTTTGGATGGAGCTGCGCCAGGACCCGCAGCGTATCGATGGTAAAAGTGGGCCCGGGGCGATCCAACTCCACCGACGAGAACTCGAAGCTCTGATTGTCGGCGATAGCTAGCCGAACCATTTCCCCGCGGTCCGCCTGGCTGGCCACCGGTGGCACCAGACGATGGACCGGATCGGCAGTGGGGACGAACAGTACCCGGTCGAGCAGCATCGTGGCGGCGGCTTCCTGGGCGATGAAGAGGTGCCCGACGTGAATCGGATCGAAAGTCCCGCCGAAGATCCCTATGGCGCCGCTCATCGCGTGATTACGTCCACTCCATTTCGAAGTCACCGATCCAGACTGTGTCGCCTTCTTTCACGCCGGCATCTCGCAGGGCCTTGAAAACGCCGGTCCGTTCCAGCTCCCTCTGCAGGTAGGCCAGTCCGTCCGCCGTCTCCATGTCGGCCATGGCAACCGTGCGTTCGGCCTGCCGCCCGCTGACTCGGTAGCCTCCGTGGTCGCGCCTGATCTCAACGTGCCGCCCCTCGGGTTCCATCCGATAGGTACGAATCGGCGCCTCTTCGGCCATCCGGTCGGCCCGCTGGGTGACGATCCGCGCGGCGATGGCCTGGGTCAAGCGCGGAATTCCTTCTGCAGTGAGCGCCGAGACCGGCACCGCTTCGATGCCCTCGGTGCGGAAGCGCCGGCTCAAGCTAGTCAGCTTGCTCTTGATATTGGGAGCGTCGATCTTGTTGAGCGCCACTAGACTGGCCCGCTCCACCAGCTCGGGATCAAATTGCTCCATCTCCACGCGGACCCGCTCATAGGCCCCCCAGGGATCATCCGCGGAGATGTCGAGTACGTGCACGAGCAGCCCCGCCCTCTGCACGTGGCGGAGGAATCGATGGCCCAGACCCGCTCCCTCGTGGGCACCCTCGATCAGCCCCGGAATGTCCACCGCGACAAAAGACGTGTCGTCGATAGTAGCCACTCCCAGGTTGGGGGTCAACGTGGTGAACGGGTAGGCCGCAATCTCGGGATGGGCCGCGGTCATCGCCGCCAGGATGCTCGATTTGCCCGCATTCGGCTCGCCCACAAAGCCCACGTCGCCAATGGTGCGCAAGTCCAGCCTCAGGGAACGCTCTTCACCAGGCTCGCCATTTTGTGCGAAGCGGGGCGCCTGGCGAACGGCAGTGGCAAAGTGAACGTTGCCCAGACCTCCCTTGCCTGCCCTGGCCACTACGGCCTCCTGCCCGGGCCGAACGAGATCCGCCAGGATCTGATCCTCGAACCAAACGACGGTGCCCACGGGTACGCCGATAGCGAGATCGGACCCTCGCTTTCCGTGCTTCCGGGAGCTCCCACCATCACCGCCCCGGTCGGCCGAGAAGCGCCGGTGCTTGGCCACGTCCGACAGCTCCCGCAGACTGGCGTTCGCTCGTACGGTGACATCGCCGCCGCGGCCGCCATCGCCGCCATCCGGCCCACCCAGCGCAACGTATTTCTCATGGCGGAAGCTGCGGGCGCCATTGCCCCCATCCCCTGCCTTCACCCAAATGGTGGTTTCATCGACGAAATCCCCAGGCACCGCAAACCTACTCTCGTTAAGGTTCGTAATCCGGATATGGTAGAAGCACCATCAATCGTTGTCTTTAGAAAGAGTCGTAGTAGTTGGATTGTGCGCGATGTGGATAGTTAGATGGAGCGACGGCCAGGTAATCGACCATCAGGAGAGCCGCGTCCTCCGGAAAAGCGGCGGAAAAGGGACGATGGGAATCGGGGACTGTGTTGAAGAAGGGCAAGGGTCGGCGAGCGGATGGCAACGACCGAGCGTCGCTCTCCCCAGGTTTTCCCCACGTCAGAGGCGGAGCTCAATGCGGTGCTGACCGCCGATAGCTTGGCCTCGGCGGACCAAGAGGTCGGACCCGCACTGGAGGCTTACCAGGACCTGGCGCGTGCGCACGCCCAGCCCCTGTACGAACTAGCCGTGCTCCTTCTCGAGCAACCGGATATTGCCTGGGGCGTTGCACAGGATGCGCTGCGGAGGACCTGGGACTCGATCGCCAAAGACGACCTGTTCGTCGAGCCTGAGGAGATGCTGTACCGCGCCGTAGTGCGGGACTCGGCTCGACGGCTGTCACGGCCGGGCGCGCGAGGGTACCAACCCCCGACGACCAGCGACGGGCGCCACATCAACGCGATCGGCGTGGTCGATCGTTTCGTTCCAGACCAGCGGGCAGCAGTTTTTCTCGCGGTGCGGATGGGAACCGGCTACCGGTTTGCGGCAACGGTAACGGGCCTTAATGAGGGTCGGGTGCGGGATCTCTGTTTCGCGGCCCGCCAGGAGTATGGGGAGGCACAGCGGCACGGAAAGGGCAGCGCAGCGGTCTCGGAAATCAACAGCCGAAGTATGGACTGGGTACGGCCGTCTAATCCTCCGCCAGCCTGCCCGAGCCAGCTCCCTCTGATTTCCGCTCGCCTGGATGGTCAACTGGCCACGCAGGAGGCGGCCGCGCTGGATGCCCATCTAGCGGGGTGTGAGGGCTGCACCGCTGCACTTGCCCGCTACGGAGATTTCGGCGTGGCGCTCAAAGAGATCCGCTTGCCCCTTCCGGAAAGGGATCCGGTGGATCTGGCGCTGGAGATCCCGACCGTTCGGCAGCAGGCAACCGGCGGTAGGCGACTCCTGCAGCTGGCCAAAGGGCCCGCTTTCATGGTGGTGCTCCTGGTAGCGGGCCTGTACGTCTTCCGCTGGTTTACTCCAGTACCCGTAGAAACCGGCGCCGGCCGCACCCCCGACCTTATCTACGCCCGCGCCCGGGACGGGAATGAAACGCTCGTGTTGGAATCGGGCAGCGGCCGCGAGCTAGGCCGATTCCCAGCTGGCACGCTCGATCCCCAGGGTTGGCACGTGTACTCGGCCACCAATACGTGCGGTGCAACGGACTGCCAGACGGCGCTGCAGGTGACCGAGACGGCGACAAATGAGACTCAAGCGGTCGGGACGCTGCCCGGCCGGCTGGCGATTGTGGCTGCGGATCCGTCGCGACAGCGGATGTATCTGTCGGACGCCGCCGCCGGCTCGAACCAGCT
The DNA here is from genome assembly GCA_036505655.1 of Chloroflexota bacterium. Lineage (GTDB taxonomy): Bacteria > Chloroflexota > UBA6077 > UBA6077 > SHYK01 > DASXTD01. The sequence continues at coordinate 1,655 of DASXTD010000477.1, read as the reverse complement.
CATCGCCTTCGACCTGCTGCGCCGGAAGTCCGCTGGCTCCGTCCGCGCCCCGGCCGAGGTCGAAGAAGCTTTCCTGCCGCAGCGGTCCGCTCTAGCTGCGAAGGCCCCCGTTCTATTCACGCTGGGACGCGCCAGCGCTGGTGATTTGACCCTGGTCCGAACCGACCTGGAAACGCTGACCGCGACCTCCATCCAATCCGTAGCTGGCCCACCCGAAACCGGCCTGAGCCTCTGGGCCGCGCCGGATGGCACCCGGGCCTACGTCTACTTTCCGAGCGGGCCCGCGATCCAGAGGGTAAACGCTTCCGGAGGTGGTCACTCGGCGGAGCTGAGCGGGCCCGGGATCCGCGCTGGCGAGGGCTTCGTTCCCTCGGGAGGCGAGTTGGTGGCGATGTCGCCGGACGGCAGCCGTCTGTACTGCCTGATCCCCTCGGGGGGCATCGCGGTTCTTCAGAGCGAGTCGCTGGCCTTGCTCAACGTCCTGGCCCCCGATCAGCGGTTCCGCTCAATCGGCGCCAGCAGCGATGGGCGGCAGCTGTACGGCCTCGGCTTTGACGGCACCTACCGCGTCATCGACCCGACCACTGGGGAGATCGTCTTCTCCCGCACCGGCGTCCGCGCCGCCGATCTGCTCCAGGTAGACATGGGTGAGTAGGTCGCTTAGCCGTCCCCAGTAGGCGGAAACAGCCGAGCGATGAATTCGTTGGCGAAGGTGTGGGGCGCAGCCCCACGGCTGAGCTCTGGTGGAGAGCCTGGGGCGACGATCCAGTCAGACCAGCCTGACGGCATAGCTGTGGCTGCGGCGGTCTCGTGGCTGGTGCGGTTAAGGACCGACGTAGCTTGGTCGCCGAGACGGAGCACGTCTGCTTCGGTCGCGAGCCGCGCGATCTGTCCGCTGGGGACCAGGGGCGGTTTCGCGACCAGATAGTCCGCGGCCACGATGATGGTGGCCAGAATCTCGGTGCCGGTTTTGGCGACCAGCACTAGATCGCCGGGCTGAAGGCCTAACGCCGGGTCGGACGTAACCCAGCGGAGGTGACCGCTGCGGCCGGTTCGGACTCCTGCGAGGGCATTCCCCTCGTCAAGAGGGACGGTGTCCGCGGGATTAGCGGGCAACCGCGGGCTCGCTTGGCCGTTCTGCTGCTCCGATCGAGGGGAGCTTGAGGAGGAGCGTCTCGAGCGCGAGTCGAGGGTTGGCGTTGGCCTCGAGCGCATCCAGGGTGTCGAGCGTTGCCCGCAGCCCCCCCTCGACCGTCGAAGCGCTCAAGCCGTGCGCCATTCGGGCGGAGTCATCAGGAGCAAGCAGGCTGCGAGTACCGTCGACACCCAATTGAGCATAGGCAGCGTCCTGCCAGACCCGCACCCATTCCGCCAGCGGTGCTCGCACGGCGGCGGAGTCGCGACTCCAGCGATCAGCGAGATTGTCGGCGTAACGAATGCGGTCGAGTGCGCCGACCGAAAGCAGCTGCAGCAGGTCGGCCGCCCAGCGGCGCCGACGTTCGAGCAACTCCGGCTCCCGCGAGGCCGATATCGTCCAGCCGGGACAGCCGGCGGCAGCCTGCGCGATGATTGCGGCCTGCTCCAAAGGTATACCGCGCTGCTCGATCAGATAATCCTCGATCGCGCGCTGGGGCACCCGATGCAGGGCCACGCGC
>DASXTD010000476.1:0-4378 GCA_036505655.1 Chloroflexota bacterium | reverse complement strand
AATGGCTGGCCGTTTTGCGGATCGTGGTTGGCCTTTATTTCGTCAAGTCGCTGGTCACGAAAATGAGCTTCGTGATGGTGGGTGGAATTCTTCCGCTTCCGGCCGTATCGGAGCGGTGGCTCACCGTGATGCCCAAGATCGTTGCCAAGCAGGCGTCGGAGAATCCGCTCGCGTTCTATAAACAGTTCCTGGAGGGGACGGTCCTTCCCCACAGCAGTCTCTTTGCCCAGCTCACGGCTTGGGGGGAAACGGTCACTGGACTGGGCCTCACGCTCGGCCTGCTCACCGGTCTGGCTTCAGTGGTCGGGTTGGTCCTGGTGATCAACTACGGACTGGCCACCCAGTGGATGTCTCCGGGTCAGCAGGGGTTTCACCTGGTGCTCTTCTTTCTGATGCTGGCATTCTTCTTTGCCCGCGCGGGACGCACCTGGGGCCTCGATAGCTGGCTGGCCCGGCGAAGGCCGGGCTCACTGCTCACCCGCCGGCCGCTGTCCTGAGTACTGCTCGAGGAGCTACCTAGCGGACGACCCGGGGCAGGGAGCGCATCCCGCCGACCACGCCGTCAGCCTCACAGTGTGCGTCCTCCTCGCTATAGACCAGACAAAACACTCCGTCTGCATGCCACCGGTCGTACCACAGCCGCATGGCGGTACGATCCTGGGCCGAGAATTTCGTGGAGGGACGGTCGTCGGTGTAGAGGGCGATGTGGCTGTGGACGGTCCCCGACCATTCGGGTGGGCCACACTGCTCGACCGAAGCCGTGGCGGAGATCCCCATCGAGTCTGCGTCCTCCGGCTCCAACCCAGCGATCCGCGTCACGAAAACCGTATCGTTTCGGATAGTGGACGCCAGGCAGGCGACCCGCTCCTCTCTCGCGGCCAGGCTTGCGTGCCATAGCGCGCGCAGGGCGCTCCCCGCGTCCCGGCTGAAGCGGAACACGGCCCTGGACCCTCCGCCATTGCCTTGTCCCCAGAGTGGGGCAGTGAACCCCGCGAGCAGGAGCAAGGCAAACCCGCAGGGGTGCCGCATCAGGTCGTCAGTAGTGTGATTGGGGAAAGAGCACCGCGCCACCCGGCCCCTCGATCTCGCAGATGACCTCGGTTCCGCTGTAGAGCAGGCAGAAGATCCCATCCACGTTCCAACGTCTCCACCAGAGCATCATGACACCCCGATCCGCTCCCGAGAACAGTGAGTAGGGCCGCCGTCCGTCGCGAAGTGCCACGTGGGTATGCACCGTGCCGCGCCACTCGGGAGGTCCGCAGCCCTCGAGCGAAGCACCAGCCGAGATTCCAAGCGAGTCCGAGGGTCCAGGATCGAGAACGAGCACGCGCGTGATGTGAACCGTGTCGCTGTCTATGCTCGCCGCCAGGCAGGCAACCCGCTCGGCTTTGGCATTGGCGCTCGTTTCCCAGAGCCGGTGAAGCTCGGGCTGGGCATCGAGCTCGAAACGAAATGCGCTCGGGATGGGCCGCGGCATGCCGGCGGCGAGCAAGAGCCCCGCGAGGATAGTGATCGGGGGCCCAACCGAGATGCGACGCCAGCGTCTCGAGTCAGCCATGGAAATCGCCGGCATAGAGGTCTGCTCGCGTGAGCGGCAGCGAGACCTGGCCCCTTGGGTCTGGCTTGGCCAGGAGCACCTGGTCCAGGGCCATTCGCCCGGTGGCAAATCTGCTGGCGCAGCCGGACATGTAGAGCCGCCAAGTGCGATACGCCCGTTCCCCCACCAGACCAACTATCGCGGCCGCTGAGCTCTCCAGCCGGCGAATCCAATGCCGCAGTGTCATGGCGTAGTGCTCCCGCAGGTTTTCCACGTCCCTGGTGTCGAAGCCTGAGGACTCGGCTGCAGCGATGATCATGTCGAGCGAGACCAGGTCGCCGTCCGGGAAAACGTAGCGGTCCATGAAGGCTCCTTCCCGCCAGTCCCAGCGGGGCAGCAGCCGGCTCAATCCACTCTGGTCCGGCTCGGCCACCCAGGTGATACCGTGATTCAGGAAGAGGCCGCCCGGATGGAGCAGCCGGAACACGCAGGAGAAGTAGGGCTTCAGCTGTTCGCGTCCAACGTGCTCGACCATTCCGACGCTCGCGATCTTGTCGAACGCGGGCTCCGGGGGCAGGTCGCGGTAATCGCGCACCTCCACGACGCACCGCTCGCCGAGTCCTTGCTCGGCGATGGCCGCGTTGGCGTGCTCCGCCTGCGCTTTACTAAGCGTGATGCCCAGCGCGCGGACGTCATAATGCTCGACAGCATGGCGGACCAGAGCTCCCCAACCACAGCCGATGTCGAGCAGTCGTTCGCCTTGCTTGAGGCGGAGCTTCCGGCAGAGATGCTCCAGCTTGGCGACCTGGGCGGAGTGGATGTCCTCTTGGCCGGTAGGGAAGTAGGCGCAGGAATACACCATCTTCTGGTCGAGCCAGAGGGCATAGAAGTCATTGCCCATGTCGTAGTGATAGCGAACCGCCGCGGCATCCCGGAACGGTGAGTGGCGGGGACCCAACCGGCCGCGCTTGCTCAGCCCGGCTCGCCAGCGGCGACGTGGGGATCGGGGCAGCCGTCTCAGCCGCACCATGAGACGGGCGGCCGCTACTGGCGACGTCAGGCGATTGCGGAGCTGGATTGCCACCCCCGCTGCAGCCTCCATGTTACCCTCCACCTCGAAGTCGCCCCGGACATAGGCTTCTGCCAGAGTGAGCTGAGAAGGCGGCAACAGCATTCGGGCGAGAGAGCCAGGATGGTTGAGTACGATGGTGAAGGCGGGCGAATCGACCGCACCAGCCGGGTCGGTGCTGCCGTCCCAATACCGAATGGCAAAGCTGCGCAAGGCCGGGGGGCCGAACAGGTCGTAGAGGATGGACTGAGCTCGGTCTATAAGCGACCGGGCCGGTGCCGATTTCGATGATGGCGCTACGGCGCCTGGACGCGTCATGGTCCGGCGCCCGCCGGGCTGCGACCGATTGCCACACCCCATGGGATCTTCCCCACCGGGATCGTCTTGACCACCTGCAGGTTCTTCGTGTCGACCACGCTGACGTCGTTCGAAGGCCCATTCGCGGTATACAGTTTGGTCCCGTCCGAAGTGAGCGCAATGCCCCAGGGACGCTGCCCGACCTTGACCGAGCCAGTGATCTTGTTGGTCGCGGGGTCGATGACGATCACCGTTCCTCCCCGCCCGGTGGCCACGTAGACCCGATTGGCGTCGGGAGACACCCGCACTCCCATGGGCTTCGCGTCCTTGGGTAGCTGTATGGTCGCCACCACCTTGTTGTTGGCCACGTCGATGACGGATACCGTGCCTCCGACTTCGGCCGTCGCATAGGCGCGCTTGCCGTCGGGAGTGAATGCAACGTCGCGCGGGCGCCGGTCGACCTTGATCCGGGCCTTCACGCTTCCCGTGGCGGCGTCGAGCACTCTGATCGACGTGTCGCTCTCCGCAGTGACGTAAACCAGCTTGCCATCCGGGCTGATTCGCACCCCCTCCGGTTCGGCCCCCACCGGAACCGTGGTATCGATGGTCCCGCTCTTCAGGTCGACCAGCGATGCCGTGCCGGCATCTTCGTTCGAGATATACAGGCGGGAGCCATCATGGGAAATATCGAACTGCTCCGGGTCGGAGCCCCCAGGCAATATCCGACGGACCCGCCGGCCAATCACGTCCACCTCGGCGATTCCATCCTTGGTCTTGTCCGCCTTGAGCTTCTCGCATTCCGCGTCGGGCATGCTGGGCGGGCATTTCGGCGACCCGCTGAGCGCAACGTAGACCGTACGGCCATCGGGACTCACCTTTACTCCGCGAGGGCGGGTCCCCACAGGAATGGTTGCGATGAGGCTGTCTGTCCGGGTGTCGATGACGCTCAGGTTCTGGGAGTCTTCGTTGGTGACGTAGGCCAGCTCGCCGGACGGGGCGGCCATCTGGCTCGTTGAAGGGGCCACGGTATCGGCCCGGCCGCCCAGCGAGGGGCGTTCCTTGCCGCAGGCGGCGGCGAGGAGGAAGCCCGAACTGAGCCCTGTCATTCTGAGCGAAGCGAAGAATCTGGCCCGCGCGCTTCCGAAGCTGGTACGGTAGGTGGTGTCACTTCGCATCGAAGGTCGCTTTCTCTCGGTTGCGAGTCTGATCCAGCCCCTGGATGCTGGCCACCCCAACCGCGGAGCGAAAGTCGGCCTCATCGATATTGGCTTTGGCTAGCTTGGCGTCCGTCAGGTCAGCCCTGGTCAGATCGGTTTGAATGAGATCGGCGTTCATCAGGTTGGCTCGCGCCAGCTTTGCGTTGGAAAGGTTGGCATGCGACAGATCCGCCTTGAACAAGTTGGCGTCGGAGAGGTCGGCCCCACTGAGATCGGCGCCCACGAAGGTAGCCCGCATGACGCCCATCGACTGATTGC
>DASXTD010000475.1:0-7798 GCA_036505655.1 Chloroflexota bacterium | reverse complement strand
GTACGTGATCGCCATGGGCTCGTGCACGATCGCCGGTGGGCCTTTCCAGGGCTCCTACAGCACCGTGCCGGGAATCGATAACTTCGTGCCGGTCGACGTGCATGTGCCGGGTTGCCCGCCGCGGCCGGACGCCCTTCTGTGGGGCATCATGAAGCTCCAAGAAAAGATCGCCGGCGACCCGCTCGCCGAGACCGCCCGGTAGGGCCAATGGCAGAGGACGCGCTCGGGCAAGAACCCTCGAAGACTCCCGAGCCCCCTCGGGAGTCTTCTCCGGTAGAGGCCCAGGCCGCGCGCATCTCTACAGCGCTTCAATCCATCGCAGACGTGACGGTCGAGCCGCGCGGCCGCGCAGTCGAGGTCCTGGCCCCTCGTGAGCGCCTTTCAGAAGTCGCCCAGGTCATCAGAGACCGGTTGGGCTATGCCTATCTTTCCACCGTTACCGCGGTTGATTGGCCAGACCGGATTGAAGTCATTTACCTCATCTACTCTCTGGAGCAGCCCCACGGCATTTGCTTGAAAGCAAACTTGCCGCGGGAGGAGCTGCCCGACTGCCCCAGCCTGACCGGCGTGTGGCCCGGCGCCGAGTTCCAGGAGCGCGAAACCTACGATCTGATGGGCATCAACTTTGTGGGCCATCCGGATCTGCGGCGGATCCTCACCGACGACGATTTTCCGGGGCATCCGCTGCGGAAGGACTTCCGGCTGGCCGCGGACTATGTCCTGATGCGCGATCTCCGCAATGGGGCTGAGGGACAGCTAGCGCCCCTGGAAGACCGCGGTGGAGAAAGCTCGCAGTGAGCTGCCCCGCGGACTTCTTTGTCTGCAACCCATTCCAATACCTCCACGGCGGACTGCTCGCATTCTTCAGCACCTTCCTGCCCTCGCCGGGACCCACCATCGTCCTCACTGTTGTCGGAGTCGCATTCATCACCACGGTGCTGGCCATCATCGTGATGAGCCAGGTCTGGACTGAACGCCGGGTCGTGGCGATGCTGCAGGGGCGACTGGGCCCCAACCGAGTGGGACCTCAGGGGCTGCTCCAACCGCTCGCGGACGTGGTGAAGCTGCTGCTCAAAGAAGACATCATTCCCTTCGGCGCCGACCGAATCGGCTTCGTCCTGGCTCCCATCGCGGTGGTGGCTCCCGCCCTCGCGGTCTGGTCGATCATCCCGTGGGGGCCCGGGCTGGCGGTTACTGATCTAAACGTCGGCGTGCTCTTCGTCCTGGCGCTGGGCGCTTTCGCTACGATTGGGATCATCACCGCGGGCTGGGCTTCCAACAACAAATACGCCTTGTTGGGAGGGATGCGCGTCGCTGCCCAGCTGATTAGCTACGAGATTCCTCAGGTGATCATGGCAATGGTGCCGGTTCTCCTGGCAGGGACGATGTCACTGGGAGGGATTGTCGATGCACAGGCAGGCGTATGGAACGTGCTCGTCCTACCGGTGGGACCGATCGCCCTAGTGGTATTCCTCGTCGCTAGCATCGCCGAGGTAAATCGGGCGCCCTTCGATCTCCCCGAGGCGGAGTCCGAAATTGTGGCGGGCTTCCACATCGAGTACAGCGGTATGCGCTTCGCGTTGTTCTTCCTGGCCGAATACGTGAACACGTTCACGGTCGGGGCCCTGACCACGCTGCTATTTTTGGGCGGGTGGGCAGGGCCGATCTTGCCGCCGTTCGTATGGTTCTTCCTCAAGACCTACGGCGTATTCCTGGTCCTGGTCTGGATTCGGGGTACGCTGCCGCGTCTCCGCTACGACCAGCTGATGGAGTTCGCCTGGAAGGCCCTGCTCCCGATCTCGTTCGCAACGCTGGCCCTAACTGCAGTAGAAGTGACCCTGCTCAAATGACGGCCATCACTAGTACTCGCCTCCGAGGTTGTTGCCCGAGCCCGCTCCGCTCGTCGCTACGCTCCTGGGGGCCACCCCCCCGATGAACGCGGAGCTGCTTACCGCGCTCGGCTTCTACGCTCTGGCAGGGCTCGCCCTGGCCGGCGCTCTGGGCCTAATCATCGCGAGCGACGTGTTTCATGACGCGCTGTTCCTGGTTTTGACGCTGGGAAGCGTGGCCGGTATCTTCGTGATCCTCGGAGCGGACTTCCTGGCCGTCGTGCAGGTGCTGATCTACGTGGGCGCCATCATGATCCTGATCCTGTTCGGCATCATGCTGACGCCCCAGCTTGGCAATTTGCCCAACACGGGCGGGCCTGGCCAGATAGCAGCGGGCGTTATCGCCGCCGTAGCGGTTCTGGGAACCATCCTGGCCGTAATCACGACGGCCACCTGGCCGCGAGCTAGCGCCGCCCCGATCGACCTCCCGGCGGGCACCACATCGCTGCTGGGCACCAGCCTGTTCAACAGCTTTGCTCTGCCCTTCGAGGTGGCTTCGGTTCTGCTGCTCATCGCGATGATCGGCGCGTTGGTCATTGCGAGGGAGCCCTAGGTGCCCATTTATCCGATTGCGCTCCAGCACGGTCTGATCCTAGGGGCCGCTCTGTTCAGTCTGGGGCTGGCCGGAGCGCTCATCAAGCGCAACGCCATCGCCATTCTGATGGCCATCGAGCTGATGCTGAACGGCGTGAACGTTACCTTTGTGTCATTCGCCCAACACATGCCCGGCGCTCCCGGGCAGCCCCCGGAGCTAACCGGCCAGGTGTTTGCCATCTTCGTCATTACAGTGGCGGCCGCCGAGGCGGCTGTCGGTCTCGCAATCGTCCTGGCCAGCTATCGCCTTCGCCATACCGTTCAGATCGACGCTTCCAGCAGTCTGCGCGGTTAGGGGCGCCGGTGGCAGCGCAAGCCTGGATCATCGCTGCACTTCCGCTGCTAGCGTTTCTGATCATTGCGGCGGGAGCTCGGCGCTCCCCGCTATTGAGCGCCTGGCTCACGATCCTCGCGATAGGCGCGGCCGCGCTGGTCTCCTTGATCGTGTTCGGCCAGGTGACAGGCGGTACTCGGGTCGAGCAGTCCTACACGTGGCTACCACTTGGCACCGGGCAGCCCTTCCTGGTCGGATTCCAGGTCGACTCCCTCACCGCAACTATGCTGGTCGTGGTGAGCTCGGTGAGCCTGCTGGTTCAGATCTATTCGTTGGGCTACATGGCAGGCGACCCAGGATTCGCGCGCTACTTCGCGTTCATGGCCCTGTTCACGTTCTCCATGCTGGGCTTGGTGCTGGCCAATAACCTGCTGGCGCTGTACATCTTCTGGGAGCTGGTAGGGCTTTGCTCTTACTTGTTGATCGGCCACTGGCACGAGCGTCCATCGGCGGCCGCGGCAGCCAAGAAAGCCTTCATCGTCACCCGGTTCGGCGATTTCGGCTTCTTAGCGGGCATTCTCTTCCTGTACTGGCACGCGAACACGCTACAGATCAGCGAATTGGCCCAGAAGGTGGCCGCCGGCCAGATACCCGAATCCGCGCTTACCGTGGGCATGCTGCTGATTTTTTGCGGAGCGGCGGGCAAGTCGGCGCAATTCCCGCTCCATGCCTGGCTCCCCGATGCCATGGAGGGCCCCACACCGGTGAGCGCCCTCATCCATGCCGCGACCATGGTCGCAGCCGGCGTGTATCTCATGGCCCGAACTTTTCCGCTGCTCGAGCATGCCCCGGTGGCGATGGGCGTCGTGGCGTCGATCGGAGGATTCACGGCGATTTTCGCGGCGACGATGGGGCTGGTAAGCACCGACATCAAACGGGTGTTGGCCTATTCGACCATGAGCCAACTGGGATACATGATGATGGCTATTGGCCTGGGCGCGATGGCAGCCGGTATGTTCCACCTGGTCAACCACGCATTCTTCAAGGCGATGCTCTTCCTGTGCGCGGGCAGCGTAATCCACCTGGTCGATACCAATGAGATGCCCGAGATGGGAGGGCTGGGCAAAGAGCGGCCGCTCACCTTCCTGGCGATGACTGTGGGCGCGCTTTCTCTGGCCGGCATCGTGCCGTTGAGCGGCTTCTGGAGCAAAGACGAGATCCTGGGCGCCGCGGTGGGCTCGCCCATTCTGTTTGGCGCGGCCTTGCTCACCGTGTTTCTCACCGCGGCCTACATGTTCCGGGTGATCTACCTGACGTTCGCGGGTCCGCATCGCGGACAGGTTCACGATCACGGCGAGCCAACGAGTATGGCGTTGCCGCTCGTAGTGCTCCTCGTTCCTACGGTGGCGAGCGGGCTTATCGGCATCCCTGCCTTGGGGAGCCCCATCGCAGCCTTCCTCGAGCCGGGCGGCGCGCCGGCTGCGTTCAACCCGGTTGTCGCGGCCATCTCTTTATTAGTGGCCCTGGCCGGCATCGGTACCGCGACGGTGCTGTATTCAGGGGGCAAGATGGACCGGTCACACGCGCTCCAGACCAGCCTGGCGCCGATCCACACGCTCCTGGTGAACCGCTACTACGTGGACCACGTCTACAACTGGATCGCGGGCGGCGTGGTTCTGGGAATCGCCTGGATGGCCGATAACTTCGACAAGTACGTGATCGATGGAATGGTGAACGGTGTTGGGGAGCTCGCCGTGGGAACTGGCGGCTGGCTGCGTCGGGCCCAAACCGGCCAGGTACAAGCCTACGCCTGGACGCTGCTCATCGGCGTCGTGGCCCTAGCCGCACTAGCGCTGCTGCCGTTAGGCCTACGGTGAAATCGGTGAGCGGAAGTTGAACACGGCACTCAATCTAGCGATCTGGCTGCCCCTGGCCGGCGCGGTCCTCATCGCCCTTCTTCCGTCCGCCGAACGGCTGGCGCGCTGGATCGCCCTGGTTGCGAGCGGACTCGTGCTCGGGTTGGCGGTGGGGTTGGCGCTCAGCTTCGACCGACAGGCCCCAGCCGCTCAGCCCCAGTTCATCACCCACCTGGATTGGATTCGGCAGTTGGGGGCGAGCTACTTCGTGGGCCTGGATGGGCTCAGCTTGCCGCTGTTCGTGCTCAACGCGCTGCTCGTTTTTCTGGCGGTTCTGGTGTCGTGGAAGACCCAGCAGCGGACGCGAGCCTACTTCGCACTGCTCCTGGTGGTCGAGACGGCCGTGGCCGGCGTCTTTTCGAGCTGGGATCTGTTCCTATTCTTCCTGTTCTGGGAGCTCGAGCTGGCCCCTATGTACCTGCTAATCGGGATCTGGGGCGGCGAGCGCCGCGAGTACGCCGCGATGAAGTTCATCCTGTACACGGTGGGTGGCAGCGCATTCATGCTGGTCGGAATCTTGCTGCTCTACTTCAACAGCCCGGTGAAGACCTTCGACATGGTTGCGATGGGGAGCCAGCCGTACGTCGGCTCGCTGGCGGGCCTCATCTGGCTGCTCGTGTTCGTTGGTTTCGCCGTCAAGGTGCCGATATTCCCGCTCCACACCTGGCTTCCCGATGCGCACACCGAGGCGCCCACCGCGATCAGCGTACTGCTGGCGGGCATCCTGCTCAAGATGGGTGGATACGCGCTGCTCCGAGTCAATTTCGGTCTGTTGCCTGGAGCAACTCGGCAGTTCGCCACCCTCCTGGCGGTGCTGGCGGTGGTCAACATCGTCTACGGCGCCCTGGTAGCCATGCGCCAGTCCGATCTCAAACGGCTGATCGCCAATTCCAGCATCTCGCATATGGGCTACGTGATCCTGGGAGCGTCGGCGGCAGTAGCCGGCGGCGCAGCCGGAGCGATGGCGATGCAGGGCGCGATCTTCCAGATGTTCAGCCACGGGATCATCACTGGGCTCCTCTTCGTCATGGTCGGCCTGGTGTACGATCGCGCGCACACGCGCCAGATCAGCGCCCTAGGTGGCCTGGCGGCCCGCATGCCGTTCGTAGCCGTTGGTTTCGTGATGGCCGCTCTCGCATCGCTCGGACTGCCCGGAATGGCGGGCTTCGCCGCCGAGTTCCTGGTCTTCGCGGGCACCTTCCCGGTCTACGGCGTGGCGACCATCCTGGCCATCGGGACGATCGTGCTTACGGCGGGCTACATGCTCTGGCTGGTCGAGCGCGTCTTCTTTGGCCCCCAGCGCCCGGAGTGGGCGCGGCTTCCGGACGCCAGCCGTCTGGAGGCACTAACGGTCGCGGCTTTTCTGATCGTGATCATCGGGGTGGGCGTATATCCACGGATTCTGGGCGACATCCTCGCGCCCACCGCGGCCACTCTGGCGGCCCGCCTTGCGTCTTGAGGTAGGCCGATGGACCTGAGGCTCCTCGGGCCTGAGGTGGCCCTCGCAGTTGCGGCTAGCGTGATCATCCTGGCCGACGCGTTCATTCCCGGCGGCCTGTCGCGTCGGGCTATGCTCAGTGTTGCCGCTCTTGGCATCGCGATCTCGGCCTGGGCTGCTATCTCGCTGGGAGGGAGCTCAGCCAGCGGCTTTAATGGGACAATCCGCGCGGACGCGTTCAGCCTCTTTTTCGAGCTCCTGCTGCTGGCAGGGACACTCCTGGTACTGCTCGCCGCCGCGACGCTGCTCGAAGCCTCGCCACGCTATCGCGCGGAATCCGTGGGGCTAGTGCTACTGGCGACCGCCGCCTTGATGCTCCTGGCATCCGCCACCGAGCTCATCACGATCTACCTCGCGCTCGAAACGTCGAGTCTCTCCACCGCCTTTCTATCGGCCTGGAATAAGAAGGACCTGCGCTCGAACGAGGCAGGCCTGAAATACTTCGTTTTGAGCGCGATCGCTTCGGCGGTGCTGCTCTACGGAATCGCCCTGCTGTACGGCCTGACCGGGCAAACCCACCTCGAAGGCATTCGCCAACTGCTCGAGGTTCCATCGAAAGCTCCGGTTCTATTGGCGGCCGCCATGCTCCTGGCCGGCTTTGGATTCAAGATCTCGGCCGTGCCCTTCCAGATGTGGACCCCGGACGTGTACGAGGGCGCCCCCACACCGATCACTGCCTATCTGAGCGTGGCCTCGAAGGCAGCTGGCTTTGCCGTTCTGGTGCGCGTCCTGCAGACCACACTGCCCGATACCCAGATCGATTGGCCCTTGCTAGTAGCGATAGTGGCCGCGCTGACCATGACGGTGGGCAACCTGGTGGCCATGGCTCAGTCGAATATCAAGCGCATGCTGGCCTACTCGAGCATTGCGCAGGCCGGGTACGTACTGATTGGCGTCGCGGCGAGCCGGCAGGGAACCGGCCCGGTCCTGTTCTACCTGCTGGGCTACACCGCGACCAACCTGGGCGCGTTCATTGCGGTGATCGAGATCGCTCGACGGATCGGCTCGGAGCAGATGGCTGACTTCGCCGGCTTATATCGGCGGGCGCCTGGCCTGGCCTTCGCGCTCGCCATCAGCCTGCTTTCGCTGGCCGGTCTGCCCCCGTTGGTAGGATTCTTCGGCAAGCTGTTCTTATTCTGGGCCGCCATCCAGGCTAACCTGGGCTGGCTGGTGCTCATCGGCGTGCTGAACTCCGCTGCCTCGCTCTTTTACTACGCCCAGGTCATTCACACGATGTACCTGCTCCCCGGCGAGGGGGAAGTGAGCCCGGAAGCGCCCAACCTCAGCACTGGGTCACTGGTCGTGGCCGTGGGCGGCATCTTCGCCCTGGGCATATTCTCCGCGCCGCTCCTGGGCCTCGCGATAACCGCCGCGGAGAGCTTGCCCTAAACCAGCTCTCGTCGGATCGATCCCAATCGCGCGGGATCAACCCGCAGATTCCAGATGAACCTGGCTTCGGGCGGCTGGGGGGACGAAGCTCCACCAAGGCCAACCAGACCACTCGGCGCGGCGTTTTTTGCAAACACCAGCACGGCCAGGACTCCGAGACCGGACGGGGCGACCAGCGATTTGAGCACGGCACGATGGGCGCGTTGGCCCACCCGCTCAGATACGCAATCGTCAACTC
>DASXTD010000474.1:0-6513 GCA_036505655.1 Chloroflexota bacterium | reverse complement strand
GCGCGAAACTGCTGAAATGGCATGACGAACTGGTAGATGCGCACGTAGTCAGACTCCGATCCGTCCGCTTCCACGCGTGGATACACCCCGGCGTACCGGAAGCCGTAATCAGTGCGCTCGACTTCCAGACGGGGCGGAGCGCCCTGACGTAACGTGGAGCGCTGCTCGGCCCGTTTGCTCGGCGGGAGACCGCCGTGCAGAAAGTTGGAATGGACAGTGTCGATCCCGCCTTCGATGGCCTGGACGTAGTTGCAGAACTCCAGGGTTTTGGAGACGTGCCGATGTGATTCCGGCGCTCGCACCCATTCCATGGCGGGCGGGTCTGGCTGCTTGTCCGCCGGGCCGAGATAGGCCCAGATCAGGCCCCCGCGCTCGACCGTCGGGTAGGCCCGCAGATGGATGCGCTCCTGGAAGCGTGTGTCCGGAGGCTCGTTGGGCATGTCGATGCAGTGCCCATTGACGTCGTACTTCCAGCCGTGGAAGACGCAGCGGAGTCCATCCTCTTCGTTACGCCCGAGGAACAGGGATGCGCAGCGATGGGCGCAGTACTCGTCAAGTAGGCCGATGCGGCCCGAGGTGTCTCGAAACGCCACCAGCTCTTCGCCCAGAATTTTGACCCGCATCGGCGGCCCATCGGGTTCGGCGAGGTCGATGGGCAGCAGCACGGGCAGCCAGTAACGGCGAAGCACCTCGCCCATTGGAGTCCCGCGTCCTACGCGGGTAATCAGCTCGTTCTGCTCACGCGCCAGCATCACGCCTCCGAGATGACAGCTATCGACGGAGTTATAGCGGCTGGCGGAGCCTATTGGGGAGTGTTGCTGCTAGCTGGCTGGCGTCACTGCCGGACTGGCTGCGGTCTTCGGCTCCTCGATGCCGTGGGGAGCTACTGCCCAAACGATGACCATAGCGGCGAAAACCAGAATGCTAGCCAAAATTTCGTAGTCCATTCGTACCTCTCTTCAGATCAGGATCCGATGTGATGCGATTTAGCTGTTGGCGGCTCGGGCCGACGGCACGAACATCCAGGCCAACCCCAGCAAAGCGAAGGAAACCAACCCAGCTACCACTTCCATTGTGGCCTCCCGTTTCTGACCAAATTTCCCTGACTAGATTTCGACTGCGTAGGCAGGCTCGCCGTGCATAGAGGCGTCGAGGCCTGCCAGCTCCTCGTGCTCCTCGACGCGCAAGCCGATGATCGTATCCACTATCTTGAGAATGATGAAGGTCACCACCGCCGCCCATATCCAGGTGGCCGCGACTGTAATGAATTGCGTGAGCAGCTGTTGGGGGTTGCCATAGAACAGGCCGTTGCCTCCGGCGGCGTTGATGGTAGTGGTAGCTAACAGGCCCGTGGCCAGCGCTCCAAAGGTGCCGCCCACTCCGTGCACTCCAAAGACGTCCAGTGCATCGTCGACTCCGAAACGATCCTTGGTCCAGACGACCGCCCAGTAGCAAATCACGCCAGCCCCAAAGCCGATCAGAAGTCCGCCCATGGGTGTCACATAACCGGATGCTGGAGTGATGGCAACCAACCCGGCCACCGCGCCCGCGGCAGCACCTAAGACACTGGGGGCCCCCTTGTGCATCCAGCTCATCGTCATCCAGGTGATGGCTGCCATGGCGGTAGCGACGTGGGTGGCGACGAATGCGCTGGTCGCTAGTGCGCCGGAAGCGATGGCGCTACCTGCGTTAAAGCCGAACCAGCCGAACCAGAGCAGGCTGGCCCCGAGCACGACCATGGTGGCGTCGTGGGGCTCGAGTCGCTCCTGCCCAAAGCCGATCCGTTTGCCGAGATAGATCGCGGCGACCAACGCTGACACGCCGGAGCTGGCATGCACCACGGTGCCGCCGGCGAAGTCGAGCGCCCCCATTGCCTTCCAGATGCCGGCCGGTCCACCGGTTCCACTCCAAACCCAGTGCGCGATGGGGTCGTATACGAATGTCGCCCAGAGCAGGGTGAAGAAGATGAAGGCCTTGAAGCGGATGCGTTCGGCGAAGGCCCCTGTAATCAGGGCCGGTGTGATAACGGCGAACATCATCTGGAAGATCATGTAAGCCTGGTGAGGAACCGTGGGGCCGTAATCGGAGTTTGGCTCCAGGCCCACGCCTCGGAGCCCTACCCAGTCCAGCCGCCCGATGAGACCGCCAAACGCGTCGGGTGCGAATGCCAGTGAATAGCCCCAGAGCACCCACTGCACACTGATCAAGCCAATGATGATGAAGCTCTGCATGATGGTGGCGAGCGCGTTCTTACGGCGAACCAAGCCGCCGTAGAAGAAGGCCAGGCCCGGAGTCATCAAGAGAACGAGGGCCGTTGATGTCAGAAGCCAGGCAGTATCGCCGGTGTCCACGGCCGCTGAGGTCGCTGGTGTAGTGCTGGTTTGCGCAAAGACTTGTGATGCTGAGGCGGCCAAAAGGCCGAATCCACCAGAAATGGCGACGCCCAGGCGCAGATATCGCGTCACTCGCTCCCCCCTTGCGCGCTAGTCGACGATGACACCCGCGATGGTACCGACGGGTGGCGTCGATGAGCATGGTTAATCTGCATAAAAACCGCGCGGAGCATTTTGTGCGCTTTACCTAACTGGAGGTGTTGCTCTGGTGTTTGTGAGCAACGTGGGTTGCGTGTCCTCTTGACAGATCAGAACAAGAGTTCCATAATTCGAACACACGTTCTGCTTTAGGAGGTCACCGATGGCCCTGGTCCCGCCGATCATCCACGAAATCCAAGCCCGCTCGGCCCTGAATGCGGTGGAGGGCATGCCGTTCAAGTGGTCGCTCAATCCCTACAAGGGCTGCCGCCACGCCTGCTCCTATTGCTACGCGCGCGCCTACCATCAGTTCCTCGATTTGGCGCCGTCCTCGTTCGAAAACCAGCTCTTTGTGAAGACGAACGTGGCGGAGGTGTTGCGCGCGGAGCTGCGGCGGCCCTCCTGGCGAGGCGAGTCAGTGGCTATCGGTACCGCGACCGATCCTTACCAGCCCCTGGAGTCCCAGTACCGGCTGACGCGGGGGTGCTTGGAAGCGTTTGCCGAGGTGGACAATCCAATCTCGATCACCACCAAGGGAACGTTGGTGCGGCGGGATGTGGATGTCCTGGCCGACATGGCTTCCCGCACCGAGGTGGTCGTCAACGTAAGCCTCATCAGCCTGGACGCGGAGCTGTTGCGGAAGCTGGAGCCGGGAGCGCCGGCCCCAGCGCGTCGCCTGGAAACGATCGAGCGGCTCAGCGCAGCCGGTGTTCCGGTCAGCGTGTTTCTCGCTCCTATCCTGCCGGGCATTACCGACGACCCCACGGCCTTGAAGAACCTGGTCCGCGCAGCCGCTGAGCATGGCGCCTCGGACGCCTGGACGGGCGCCCTTCGCCTGGCAGATGGAGTACGCGACCACTTCATGCAATTCCTGGAAGAGGAGCTGCCGGGGATGGTGCCGGTGTACTCAGAGCTGTATGGGGGACGCGCTTACCTGCCGACCGGCTTCCAGATTCGGCTCGAGGCCGAGGTGGGCGCCGCTCGCCGTGCCGCCCACATGACGGATTCGATTCCTCCCTTGGTGGCAGCCGCGCACTCGCGCCGCGGCCAGCTGAATCTCCCCATTTAGACTTCGCCCAATGCTGGCGTGACAGCGATCAAGTCCGCTCACCTGTCTCCCGACGGGGGGTCTCCTAGTTATCATTGGAGCGAAGGATGGGTGGCGGAGACGTGTTCGAGTTCAACAATGACGATTGGGAACGAGACCTGGCCCTCGACGAACAGGTAAGCATCGGGGGGCATCGTTTCACGATTCAGGTCTCGGGGGTCCACCAGTATGAAGACTATGGTCCGTACGTAGACGTGGTGCGGGTGCGGGCGCTGCGCGACGATGGCGAGGTGGTCACTCTCCGCGATCTGCAGCCATCAGTGTCGCGTCAGGACGCTTACCGTCAATGGAACGCCTTGTGCGAGCTGCTGTCGGCGGCGGCGCGCCTGACTTACGGTTTGCCCGCGAACGACGAATCGAACCCGAGTCTGGGTTGCTGGGGGCCCCGCTGGGATTGGGTCGAGGCTGAGGTCGACGACGATAGTGCAACTGGATTGGCGGTGGGGCTCGCAATTGAGACGGAGAATGCGACTCGCCCGGGTCGGCACCAGCTCTTGGCTCTCGCAGTGCGCTCGGCGGTGGTAGCCAGCCTAAGGGAATGGGCGGCCACCCCCAGTCTTCCCAAGCCAATCCCGCCTGGCTTTTCCCGCAACTAGTGACCGAAACCAAACAGCTCTCTACTTCGCTGGCCCCCCGCTTCCTGTTCGCCGTCGCCGGACTTGGCCTGGGAGGGGGGCTGATCTTCCTGCGGACGTTCTTCTTCAGCTTGGAGGGGAGTGTGGCAGGCATCGCGGGGTTGCTGCCATTCGGCTATGGCTATGCGGCGGGCATGGTGGCGGCGGTGAATCCGTGCGGCGTTATGTTCCTCCCCTCGTTGATGGCGTTTTACCTGGCTGATGAAGGGGCTGAACGGGTAGCTGGCTGGCGGCGGGGAGCCGCGGCCCTCGGTTTCGGGGTATTCGCCACTGTTGGTTTCCTGGTGCTGTTCGCGGCGGCCGGGCTGGTGTTCGCGCTCGGTGGTGCAGCGCTGGCGGCCTATTTCTCATGGGCCGGGATCGCGGTCGGAGTGGCGCTGCTGGGAGCTGGCTTGTGGTCCCTGGCCACGGATCGCAGCTTCGGGATCGCGGCTGCCAGCCGCGCGCTCGGCGTTCTCGACGTGGGCCAGGCCTGGCGCTCCCCTTTCCTGTTCGGGATCGCTTACGGAGTGGCCTCGTTGGCCTGCACCCTACCGATCTTCCTGGTGGTGGTCGGGACCAGCCTGGTGGGGGGTGGAGTTGGGCCAGCCGCGCTCCAGTTTGGGAGCTACGCGCTCGGCATGGGAACGATCGTGACGGCGGTGATGATCGCCGCCGCCTTTTTCCAAAGCGCTGTCTATCGCATGCTGATGCGGGTAGCGCCCCACATCCACCACGTCGCCGCCGCGTTCCTGGTCAGCGCCGGCGTCTTCATCCTTGCCTATTGGCTAGAAGCCGTCCTCTAACTCAGGATTGGCGGAGGTCGCCTGCGAGGTAGGGGCGATGTACCGCGGCCATCCGCTCAATCCGTTCAGTCGCCTCACGATCCGCTGCCGTGCTGGGCGCAATTCCTTCACTGCGTGCGCGGGCCAGGATCCGCCGAGTTGTATCGCCCACCCGGGCGGCCATCTGCTCGGCGCGAGCCCGAGGCGCGTGGTGGATCTCGCAGAAGGCGCTGATGACGCCGCCTGAATTCACGACGTAGTCTGGCACGTAGAGGATGCCGCGCTGCTGGAGCGCTTCACCATGCCGGGGCTCCGTGAGCTGATTGTTGGCGCCGCCACAAACAAGGGGAGCCCGGACACGCAGAATGGTCTGATCGTCGAACACCCCTCCTAGCGCATTGGGCGAGAGAATGTCGCAGTCGATGTCGAGGACATCTTCTGGCGGCACGACACGAGCGCCCAGATGCTCCGCCGCGTAGGCGGCCGCGTCGCCGTTGACATCGGCTATGAAGATCTCAGCGCCCTCGTCGCGCAGATGGCTCATCAGGTAGCGGCCCACTTTGCCAGCTCCCTGGACTACGACTCGCTTGCCAGCCAGGGATTCAGAGCCCCACATAGCTTCCGCTCCCGCTTTCATGCCCAGATAGACGGTGAGCCCGGTCAGCACGGACGTGTCGCCCAGCCCTCCCCATTCTTCTGGGAGCCCGGTGACGTGCGGCGTTTCCGCGCGGACGAAAGTCAGATCATCGACGGTTGTGCCGACATCAGTCGCCGCGATATATCGGCCGCCTACCGAGTGGATGAAGCGGCCCATTGCTCGGAAGAGGGCTTCGCTCTTCTGATCGGGCCCCGCGATGATCACGGATTTGCCGCCACCCAGATCGAGGCCGGCGGCAGCTGACTTGAACGTCATAGCCCGCGAGAGACGCAACACATCCTCGAGTGCTTCAGCCTCAGTCGGATAGGGCCGCATCCGAATGCCGCCGAGGGCAGGTCCGAGCGTCGTGTTGTGGATTGCGATGATGCCGCGCAGCCCACTGGCTGCATCGTGGCAAAAGACCACCTGCTCGTGACCCGCGCCGACCATCGCTGCCAGGGTTTCCTGAGGAATCTGCTTCACGACGCGCTCCACGATTGCCATGCTGTACTCCTTAGACTCGATGATGAGCCTATTACAGTCTATACAGGCATTTGGAAGCTGTCAAAATGCTCCGGGGTGGGAGTCGAACTGCCCAAAAAGAGGGGTCCACAGCGTAAAGCCGCGGGCCATCATGTCGTGCTGAGCCGCAGCGAAGCATCCCGCCTGGAGACGACTGGCGACGCTGCGGCTCAGGGTGACAATGAGAATAACCAGAACGACGAAGCCGATGCTCAGCGCCGGACCATGAAGGGGTTGTGGCCCGGATGAACTCCCTTCCTACCCAGGAAGATGTCGTCCTTATCGATGTGCTTCCCGTCCACCTTCTGATCGAACA
>DASXTD010000473.1:0-4681 GCA_036505655.1 Chloroflexota bacterium | reverse complement strand
GCTCGATAGCCCGGCCCACGGGCTTGGTGGCAAGACTCAAGAGGCCGTTGTCGGGTCCGACGAAGTATTGGCCGCTGCTTTCAACCGCGAGGGCCCGACGAGCGCTCCCAACACCAGGATCCACGACCGCAAGATGCACGGTCGCGGGCGGAAAGTACGGGGCCATTGCAGCCAGCCGGAGGGCTCCGTTTCGAATGTCGCCCGGCGGCACCTCATGGGTGACATCGACCAGAAAAGCATCAGGGCAGCGCGTGAGAAGAACCCCCTTCATGGCGGCGACGAAGCTGTCCTGAACACCGAAGTCAGTGGTCAGTGTGATGATCGATGGCATCTAGTGCTCCGTCCATAAAGCATTGAATGCTTGCTGCCAGCCCTCACCCGCCGCTCGCACTACTCGCGCCGGCCTCTTCCAGAGGGAGAGGCAGTTACGGGTCCGGCCCCCTCTCCCCGCTGGGAGAGGGAGCGAGGGTGGCGATGAGGGCCGTCCACTCGCCTTCGTCCTGGCGTTCTAGAACCTGCAGTCCTGCCTGAGCAAAAGCCACCGCGACAGTTTCGGCGTCGCGGATGAGGATGCCGGATGCGATCAGGCGGGCGTCGGGGGCCATGAGACCCACATAAGCCGAGGCGAGCCGTGAGTTCTCGCGAGCGGTGATGTTGGCGAGGATGAGATCAAAGGGCGCATATCGGCGCCACGTTCCGGCCGCGTCGGGTCCGCTGGAGTAGAAGCGCACGCGACGCCCCAGCCGGTTCAGGCGAACATTGGCTCGCGCGGCGCTGATTGCGACCGGATCAATATCCAGGCCGATCACCCGCTCGGCACCGCCCAGCGCCGCCGCGATGGCCAGAATGCCCGAGCCGGTCCCCACGTCGAGGATATTGGAAGGGAATTTCACCCCCTCCCTAACCCTCCCCCCTCCGAGGGGGAGGGGATCAAGCCCGTCAGTGGGCTGGAACACTTCTTCGAGCGCGGTTAGGCACAACTTCGTCGTCGGATGAGTGCCAGTGCCAAAGGCCATGCCCGGGTCTAAGCGAATGGCGATCTCGCCAGCTTTAGTCTTGTACCGTTTCCAAGCAGGAACAATCACGGTCGATTTCCCAACCGGGACAATCGGGAAGAACTCCTTCCAGGCCGTCGCCCAGTCTTCCTCGGCGATGCGGCGCATGGGGAGTGGCTCGACGGATCGGAGCCGGCCGATGTGCCAGAGGTCTTGCTCGACCTCCTGCCAGATGCGCGCCGCGTTAGCGTCGTCGGGCACATAGGTCTTGACGATCACCGGGCGGGAGAGATCCTCGACCGGATCATCGTAGGGCGTGGCCTGGGTGAATGGGACCTCGAGCGCGACGCCCTGGCCGACCTTCCGCAGCCGATCGGCGACGGCTTCTACCGCCTCCGGGTCCGTGGCGACGGCTAGCTCAATCCAATCCAGAGAATCACCCCTCCCCTGCCCCTCCCCTTCGACGGGAGGGGAGGAAAAACGTGGGGGCTTTGCCCCACGGCCCCACGCCGGACGGTCAGGTCGGCAACCAGCGCCAGGTAGTTCTACTATTGTCTGCTTTAGCGGCGCAGGGAGTCGGCTCAATGGTGACCGAGGCCCGAATCAAGGAAATCATCGACCAGGCCATCGGCGACTTTGCGTCATCCGAACCCTTTGGGCAGCTCCTGTCCGGTCAACTTTCCAAAGATGACTTGCGGCAGTTCATCCGCAACCTGTTCCTTCCCCACTATCAATCGACGCGCGTGCTAGCCTTCGAGTATTCGGTCCACGGCGGCCCCGAATCGCAGCTCTTGCAGCACAACATGCTGGAAGAGATAGGACTCGACGACGAGGGGATTTCTCACCCCGCGCTGCTCGAAACACTGGCCTTGGGCGCCGGCTACTCACCCGAGGACGTGCAAGGATTGATCGACGCCTCGCGCGATCAGGCGCGTGCTTACTACGCGCAACAGCTCCCATTCCCCACTCTGCGGGACCTGGGCCTCGCCATTCTGCTGGAATCCTCATCCTTCGAATGCTTCCTGTCCCAATACGCTGACCAGATCGGCGAGGCCCTCGGGAGGCATTTTGGATTCTCGAAAGACAGTCTGCAGTGGTTCGAGCTCCACGGCCAGCTCGACCTGCGACACGCGGAAGAGGCCCTTTCGGTCATACGCGGCTACATCGAATTCCATCAGTTGGCCGACGTGCATTTCGAACGCATCGCGCGAGCCACCTTTGCCCACAACCCGTTTATGGCGCGCTACTTTCCCGAGGCCGTGGGAGGAACGCCGCTCTCCCTTACCCTCCCCCGCCAGGGGGGAGGGGATGAAAAGAACGCACGACCGCAGGCCCCGTCAGCCCGAATCGTGCATGCTGGGGGGACGGCCGGCGTTATCTCCGCAGTCACCATCTATCGGCTCGACCTCCCGTTTGTGAGCGCCTTTCGGCACGCGCTGGCTAGCCGAGCCGCTAGCGATTCGGTGATTGTTTGCATCGAGGACCCCCAGGGGAACCGCGGTTATGGGGAGGGAATCGCGCGCGAGTATGTGACCGGTGAGAGCCCGACCACCATGGCCCAGCTCTTGGCCGACGAACTGGCCCCTCGACTGATCGCCCACTCGAACCGCGAGGAGCTAGCGTTCGAGCCGCTATCGGAGCTGTTAGCTCGCTGGCGAACGGACATCTCCGGCCTCAATGCGAGCGCGCCGCCCAACGCCGCCCTGTGCGCGCTGGAGCTGGCGATTATTGACTGGTCCCTGCGGCGAGCTGGAAAGTCGCTAAGCGAGCTGCTGCCGCCAGCCCGCGCGGAGGTCGAATACAGCGGCGTGATCCCGGCCGAGGGCCCGACTGAGGTGGCAGCCCTAGCACTTCGCTTCGTGGAATTCGGCATCTCAAACTTGAAGCTCAAAGTGGGCATTGGGGACGATCTCGGCCGCGTTCACGCCGCTCGGCAGGCGGCTGGGGCGGGAGCGCGAATCCGGATCGATGCGAACGGCGCCTGGACTCCTGAGGAAGCGATCGAACGTCTGAAATCCCTGCAATCCCTGGGCATTGATTGCGTCGAGCAACCAGTCAGTCCAGCGGCAGGGCCGGCCGGCTTGCGTCGAGTCCGAGAAGCGACTGGCATGGCGGTGGTGGCCGATGAATCGCTGGTGACCATCGAGGATGCGCAGCGGCTGGTAGAAGCCCAGGCCTGCGACGTTTTCAACCTCCGTGTCTCCAAAAACGGCGGGCTCGGAGCGGCCCTGGCGATCGCAGAGGTTGCGCAGCGGGCTGGCATCCAGATCCAGGTGGGCGCCCAGGTGGGAGAAACGGCCGTGCTGTCGGCTGCTGGCCGCCACCTGGCCGCGCACCTGCCAGACCTGATGTTCGCTGAGGGCTCGTTCGGCACCCTGCTACTGGAGGAGGACGTGGCCGAGCAAGATCTCCGCTTCGGACCCGGGGGCATCGCGCCGGTCCTCCGGGGGCCAGGCTTGGGCATTGAGATCCGACAGGAGCAAGTCGAACGTTTTGCTGTCGAGATTATTGAGGTCCGCCCCTGACCGTTTCTGCGGCGGTCAAGCCAGACCCATGAATGTGCCGTCCACTTTCAAGAACTGGCGGTCCTGGGCGTTTCGCGCCCTTGGCCGCCGAGCCTGGGACCGATTTGCAGCGGCGACCCGGGACCCCGGGCGCGCACAGGAAGCGCTGCTCTCACGCCTGCTAGAGGCAAACGCGACATCACTATTCGGCCGCGAACATAGCTTCGCGAGCCTGCGCAACTGGGAAGACTACCGGTCAGCGGTCCCCATCGGAGATTACGAGCGGTTTCGGCCTTACGTGAACCGGATGGTGGCTGGCGAGACAACGGCACTTACGGCTGATCCCCCCTACATGCTCACCCAGACCAGCGGTACCACGGGTATACCCAAGCTAATACCCGTCACCCGAGCCCAACGAACCGCCGGCGCGGCCGCCACTCGCGTCTGGTTCTATCGAGCGCTCCTGGATCATCCGCGACTGTTCGATGGGCGCATTCTGGCCATGGTGAGCCCGGCCATCGAAGGCTACACGGAGGGCGGCCTGCCCTACGGATCGGCATCTGGCCACATCTATCAGAACGCTCCCTGGGCTATCCGCCACCTCTACGCGCTGCCTTACCAGGTGGCCGAGATCAAAGACTATGAGGCTCGCTACTACGTCGCTATGCGGTTGGCCCTGGAGCAAAGCATCTCTTTCATTGGAACGCCGAACCCGAGCACGATTGGCCGCTTGATGGAAACGGTGGACTCTCACGCCGAGCAGCTCATCAGGGACATTCATGAGGGCACGCTCTCGCCTGCTATCGAGGTCTCATCCGCTACCCGCCGAACACTGGCTGACCGGCTAGCGCCAAACCCACGGCGCGCTCGAGCCTTGACTGAAATGGCATCCGTGGCCGGGGCGCCGCGCCTCACCGATTACTGGCCCGACTTGCAGCTGGTGGGTTGCTGGAAAGGTGGATCCGTGGGGGTTCAGCTGGAGAAGCTAGCCAGGTGGTTCCCGCCCTCGGTCCCGTTTAGAGACATTGGGTACCTGGCCAGCGAAGCCAACATGGCGATCCCCATCGGGGATACGGGCGCTGGCGGCGTGCTGGCAGTGGACGCAAACGTCTATGAATTCGTTCCCGAGGATGCCATCGAGGAGGCCGAGCCGCCAGTGCTGAGATGCGATGAGCTGATCGA
>DASXTD010000472.1:0-4089 GCA_036505655.1 Chloroflexota bacterium | reverse complement strand
GGCAGGTGAGCGGCCGCAGCGAGCTAGC
This sequence comes from Chloroflexota bacterium, assembly GCA_036505655.1. Taxonomy (GTDB): domain Bacteria; phylum Chloroflexota; class UBA6077; order UBA6077; family SHYK01; genus DASXTD01. The sequence goes on along the minus strand of DASXTD010000472.1, from coordinate 4,061 downwards.
CTTCGACGAGATGGTAATGCTCGATCTGTACTACATCGAGAACTGGTCGGTCGGTTTGGACCTGCAGATTCTGGCTCGCACCATTCCGACCGTATTAGCCACCCGGGGCGCCTTCTGAGACTACCCATCCCTCCTCAGCCCTCAGCCCTCAGCACTCAGTCCTCGTCATGAGGCTCGCGCTCGTCCACGATTATCTGAATCAGTACGGAGGCGCGGAGCGTGTCCTCGAGGTCCTCCACGACCTCTACCCCCAATCCCCCATCTACACGTCGATTTACGATCCGAGCTCTATGCCAGACTCGTACCGCACCTGGGACATCCGCACTTCATTCATGCAGCGGATCCCGTTCGCCTTGCGGCTGGGGTTGCGGTTCCAGCAGTCGCTGCTGCTCCTTTACCCGGCCGCGTTTGAGTCGTTCGATTTCAGCGATTACGACGTCGTGCTTTCGGTTAGCAGCGCCTGGGCGAAAGGCGTGAAAACCAGGCCTGGTACGCTCAACATTTGCTATTGCCTGGCCCCCATGCGGTTCGCCTGGAACTACCAGAGCTATGCTGACCGCGAGCAGCTACCGGGCCCGATCCGCAAAGCCCTGCCCGCGGCGATGGCCTATTTGCGCCGCTGGGACTACGCAAACTCCCAGAAGGTCAATCGATTGATTGGCATCTCATCCACAGTGGTAAAGCGGATCGGGGATTGCTATCAGCGCTCGGCGGACCTGATCTTCCCGCCGGTCGAAACCGAAGCTATCTCGCTTGGAAGCGGCCCCGGAGACGGCTATCTAGTTCTCTCGCGCCTGGTTCCCTACAAGCGCATTGACCTCGCCGTGGCGGCCTGCTCCCGCCTCGGCCTGCCACTCACTGTCATCGGCGATGGCCGGGAGCGCGCCCCGCTAGAAGCAATCGCAGGTCCTACCGTGCGATTCCTGGGCCGAGTGAGCGACGCCGAAGCGCGGGAAGCACTGGGGCGCTGTCGAGCCTTTTTGTTTCCCGGTGAAGAGGACTTCGGTATCACGCCCGTGGAGGCGATGGCGGCCGGCCGGCCGGTCGTTGCGTATGCCAGCGGCGGAGCACTCGATACCGTGCGGGAAGGCGAAACCGGGCAGTTATTCCATCCCCAAACCGTGGACGCGTTGGCCGCCCAGTTGGCAGTGTTCGATCCTGGTCAGTTCGATTCCAGCAAGCTCCGCGCGCACGCCGAGCGATTCAGCCGCGAGCATTTCCAGGAAGCCATCGCCGCGTATGTGGATACGGCATGGCAGGCGCATCAGGGGCAAGTGACGGTATAGTTGCCTGCCCGTTTCAAACTTGGAGTCTGAGTGGAACTTAGGGAATACGTCGCCGTCCTGCAACGCCGCTGGCCCATCGTCGCAGCTCTCACCATCCTCACTCTCCTCGTTAGCGGCGTCTTTGCCCTCCGCGGTCCCAAGGCATACGAGGCCACCGTTCGCATGACGGTCAGTGTGGGCAACCCCGCGGTTGGGGCCCCTCCCGAAGCTGAGGCCCCGCCCTATGTGTATCAGCGCGATTACTACCAGTGGCTGGCCTCAGAGTACCTGGCCGACGATCTCAGCGAGATCATCCAGAGCGACGCGTTCACCGCTCGGGTTAGTAGCCGCATCAATGAGGAAGTGACTAAGGCCGATATCCGCGACGTGACTCGGGTGCGCAAGACCCACCGCATCCTTGACATCACCATTCAGGCGGCTCGCCCCGACCTGGCCCAGCGCGTCATGGCGGGCATCATTCAGGAGATTCAGCAGAACGGCGGGCTCTATCTCGCGGAGCTGGCGAGCAATCGCGGCCAGATCGTCGCAATTGACGATACCCAGGTGAAGTCCGCCACCACGACCCGGAGCCTGGCGGCGGACCTGGGGCTCCGGGGAGCGCTCGGACTTTTCGCTGGCCTCGTGCTGGCCTTCATAGTGGACTACCTGGACTCAACCGTTCGCTCTCCGCGCGAAGTCGAACGCATCCTGGGACTGCCGGTTCTGGGAGAAATTCCCGCGCTTGGACGCTAGCAAGTTCATGAAGCCCAGCGAGTTATGAGCACCCTTGAAGAGCGCCCTCATGAAGGGCACCTGGTCACCTTGACCGATCCCGCCGCGCCCGCGGCAGAGGCCTATCGCGCTTTGGCCAGCAGCATCCGGTTCGGCGCTTCGGCCCAGATGGCGCGCAGCCTGCTCGTCACGAGCGCAGGCCAAGGCGAAGGCAAATCAACCACGGTCGCCAACCTCGCGGTCACGGCTGCCCAATCCGGAGCGAAGGTGATCGCGATCGACTGTAACCTTCACCAGCCGGCCCTCCATCGGCTATTTGGCTTGCCAAATAGTGATGGCATATCGACATCTCTTTCGGCCGAATATCTGGAAGCCGTGCCTTTGCAGCCCGGTCCCACGCCCGGACTCCAGATCCTGGTTGCCGGTCCCACGCCGCCCACTCCCAGCCAACTCCTGGGATCAGCCCGGTTCGATGAGGTTGTCGCGCTGCTCCGCGAGAAAGCAGACATGATCCTGATCGATTCCCCCGCTCTGGAGTCGGCCGCGGACGCCATCCTGATGGCTCCCCGTGTCGATGGCGTTTTGCTGCTCATCAGTGCCAATCACACCCGTCGCGACGCGGCCCAACGAGCGCGAGACCGGTTGGCCAGGGTCCAGGCGCGCGTAGTGGGGACCGTGCTTGTGAATGCCCCCACCAGGCGAGGCTAGAATGAGCGGAGCGATCAGCGGAGTGAGCTCGGGAGCCAACGGCCGGGCGGCAGACGTGCAACGGGCCGTCAAATGAAGGGCGTGGTGCTCGCGGGCGGTTCGGGCACTCGACTCGATCCGCTCACTCGGGTGACCAACAAGCACCTCTTGCCCGTCTACAACCAGCCCATGATCTTTTATCCTCTCCAGAGCCTGGTGCGAGCGGGGATCAAGGACATCATGGTGGTTACCGGCGGCAATAACGCTGGCGATTTCCTCCGCCTGCTGGGGAATGGTCGAGACTTCGGCCTGTCGTATCTCCGGTATGCCTATCAGGATCGTCCCGGTGGTATCGGCGAGGCGATCTCGCTCGCTGAGGAGTTCGTGGATGGGGATCGCTGCATCGTGATTCTGGGCGATAACATCCTCGAAGAGGATCTCGGTCCCTTCGTTACTAAGTTCGGAGCCCAGCCAGCGGGGGCCCGCGTTTTACTCAAGCAGATCGACAACCCGAGCCGTCTTTCTCAGCTCGGGGTGGCTTACCTGGAAAATGGGCAAGTCGTCGATATCGAGGAAAAACCGGCTTCGCCCAGGTCTCCTTTCGCGGTCACCGGTGTCTACATGTACGATGCGACTGTCTTCGACCTGATTCGTGGACTGAAACCGTCCGGCCGAGGCGAAGTCGAGGTGAGTGATCTGAACAACGCGTACGTCGCACGAGGACAGCTGGAAGCCGACGTGCTGACGGGCTTTTGGGGAGACGCCGGCGAGTCCATCGACGACTATTGGGCAGTATTTCAATACGTGGCCAAGCACTGGCAGCACGGCACGAAAAGCAGCGGAGTGGTCTCGGGACGCAACCAGTGAGACCGGGACAAGTGCCGGCCGTCAAAAGGAAGCGCTTGTGAAGATCGTCGTTTCGGGCGGAGCCGGCTTCATTGGAAGCAACTTCGTGCGTTATCTACTCGATCAGACAGACGATCATGTGGTCATTCTGGACAAGCTCACTCATGCGGGCAACATGGAAAACTTGGTCCAGGCCTGTGACCACGAGCGCTATTCCTTCATCCAGGGCGACATCGCGGACCTGGAGACGGTTCGTCGAGCGATCGACGGTGCCGAGATCGTCATTAATTTTGCGGCCGAGAGCCACGTGGACCGCTCGATCCTGGATCCGGAGCCCTTTCTTCGGACCAACGTCCAGGGAACATTCGCGATGTTGGAAGCCTGCCGGCGGGACGGAGTCGGCCGCTATCTCCAGGTGAGCACCGACGAGGTTTACGGAGAGATTCTCGAGGGGAGCACGCCTGAGACTGCGGTCATCCAACCCCGCAGCCCCTACGCAGCCACCAAAGCGGCCGGAGACCTGCTCGTGTC
>DASXTD010000471.1:0-3776 GCA_036505655.1 Chloroflexota bacterium | reverse complement strand
AGGCCTTCGAGGTCCAACCCGTCGCTCTTGAGGAGGGCAAAGGCCACGTCGCGGTCCAACTGATGGTCGTGGGCGAGATAGACGCGCTTCTTACCGCCCTCGCCCAGGAGCTTCTCCACGATGTAGCGGCCGCGAACGAAGGCGGCGGGGATAGCGGCCGGGGCGCCCTCACCCCCACCCTCTCCCACTGCGGTGGGCGAGGGAGTTTGGCGCTGCTCACCCAACCGGCGCTGGGCCGCCGTCAGCAGAGTTGCAGCGTCCGCATTTTCAGAGTCGAGGGCGAGGGCGTCTTCCGCTCGACGCTGGACGGTCGCCCAGTCCGAAGCGGCAAGCGCAGCTTCGGCTTCGTCGAGTAGCGCGTCGATCTGCCGCTGGATGCGTTCAGTGGGCACCGGATTATCCCCCGCGAGATAGGGCCAAACCGGCGCAGAGTATACGCCTCAGGGGGAGGAGTGTAGGGAGCTACTCGCGCTTGACTTCGTCGATGACGTCGCGGGAGCCGGGGGCAGAGCGAGCCAGGCTGACCAGCGTGTCCACGAGCGGCGAGTCGGTCTCGCGGCCACGCAGATAGACCACGCCGTCCACGGTGGTGATGTCCACCCGAGAAGCGTCGACGCCGAGGCGGCGGCACTCCGCGCGCAGCCAATCCGTGAGCTGCTCGTCGGCCATGACGCCATTCGATCCGCCTCGTCGTGCGCTGGCAGCGACGGGCTCCGGGGCAGGCTCGGTGGGTGCACTGGCGGCCGCTATCGTACGCTCGGTGAGCGCGCGGCGCACCCAAGCGAAGGCGCCGATCAGACCAACAATGTAGCCGAGCCAGCCACCCATGGCGCTAGCGGTTCCAGGCGCCGGCCGGGCGGGAGGACCCGTTTGAGCCCCGCTCGCCGGACCCGTTTGAGTCCTGCTCGCCGGACCCGTTTGACTTCGGCTCTCCATGCCAATTGGAGCGCCGCTCCCCGGCCGGCTCGGGTACTGGTTCAGGGTCGGGTTGAGGACCGAACGCGCCGGTTAGCTGCGGCTTGAACTGGATCTCGTAGAGCTCGGAGTAGAGGCCGCCTTTGGCGAGGAGCTCCTGGTGAGTACCCGTTTCTACGAGCTTACCGTGATCGAGCACCAGGATCTTGTCCGCGGCCAGAACCGTCGAAAGACGATGCGCGATGGCGAAGGTTGTGCGTCCGGCCAGAAGGGGCCGTAGCGCATCCTGGATCTGCGCCTCGGTTTGCGAGTCCATCGAGGAGGTGGCCTCGTCGAGAATCAGTATGCTGGGGCTCTTGAGAAACACCCGCGCAATTGCGAGGCGTTGCTTCTCGCCACCCGACAGACGATAGCCGCGCTCACCCACGATCGTCTCATAGCCATCGGGCATTTTCGAGATCACGTCGTGGATTTGGGCCAGACGGCAAGCTTCCTCGATCTCATCCTGGGTCGCGTCCAGGCGAGCGTAACGCAGGTTCTCCAGAATGCTGGCGTTGTAGAGGTAGGTCTCCTGGGTCACCATGCCAATGTGGGCGTACACCGACTCCAGGGTGAAGTTGCGCACATCCTGGCCGTCGATCTCGACTGCCCCCTGGGTGACGTCGTAGAAGCGGGGGAGCAGATAGGTGATGGTGGTTTTCCCTGCCCCGCTGGGTCCGACCAGCGCCACGAGCTGGCCCGGCTCTGCTTCGAAGCTCACGGCATCGATAGCGGCTCGCTCCGGTATGTACTCGAAGCTGACGTCCCGGAAAGCGACGCGACCCTGGACGTTCGTCAGCGGCTTGGCGCCGGGCAGGTTGCGGATGTCCGGCTCGGTGTCCAGGTACTCGAATATTCGTGTGAACAGGGCCATGGAGCCCATCAACTCAACCTGTACGTTGACCAATTGAGAGATGGGTTGATAGAGCCGATTGAGGAGGATAACGAAGGCGACTACGGTGCCGACGCTCATGCCCCCGGTGATGACCAGGTAGCCTCCGTACAGGTAGATGAGGGCGGGGCCGAAGTCACCCAGTACCTGCATAAGCATTCGGAACCAGCGGCCCAGCATCTGGCTGCGGATCTGGATCGCCATCAGGTCGCCGTTCTTCTCAGTGAAGCGTTTGGCTTCGTAAGATTCCCGTGCAAATGCCTTCATCAGCACGAAGCCGCTGATGTTCAGCGTCTCCTGCATGACTGCGCTGAGCTCAGCTTGCTTGATCTGCGTCTCTTTCTGGAGGTCGAACCGCATGTTCCCCACCCGTCGGGTGGGGGCCAAAAAAGCGGGGACGATCAAGACGGACACCAAGGCCAAGCGCCAGTCCAGGCTGAAGATGAGGAAGAGCGACGTGGCCAGCACGAACACCTGAGCCACATTCTGGGTCACGGTCTGCCCGATCACCTGGTTGATGCCGTTGACGTCATTGTTGAGGCGGCTCATCACCTCGCCGGTTTTGACTTTGGTGAAGAACCGGAGAGAGAGCGACTGGACGTGGCGATAAAGCTCGTTCCGGATGTCGAACATGACTCGCTGGGCGATACGTGTGTTCAGGTAGTTCTGAAGCACGCCCAGAAGGCCGCCGAGAAACGGCGCTCCTACCATCCCCGCGGCTAACACGACAAGGAGAGAAAGGTCTTTCTCCGGAAGCGCGTGGTCGATGATGTTGCGGATCATCATGGGTGGGACCAGGCCCAGGCCGGACGCGCCCGCCACGGTGAACAAGGCGAGGGCTATCTGGACCCAATAGGGTCTAAAGTAGCCGAGGATGCGGCGGACCATGGCCTTGGTCACTCGGACGGGCTGAGTGCCGCGGTCCCTTCGATACATGTGCCCCATGCCGCCGTGCATCATCATCGCGCGAGCTCCCCCTGCTTGAGAACCTCGTCTACTTCAAGGCGGGCGCGGGCCAGGATCTCGCGTACCTGCCGTAGACGATCTACATTCATATGCGCGCGTCCCTTGCCGAGCATCTGGCGCAGCCTTCGCAGCTCCTGGCCGACCTCGCCCAACTCTTCGCGCCCGGATACGGATGGCCAGGATCCAATTCGGTTCCGGACCTCTTCGAGAACCGACCCGTGCTCGGTGAGGAAGCCGCGGCCTTCTGTGGTGATGGAGAAAATGCGCTTGCCATCACGCTCGTGGGACTCCACGTACCCCATATCTGCCAGCATTTCGAGGGTGGGGTAGACGCTGCCCGGACTGGGCGAATACAGCCCCTCGAAGCGGTCTTCGAGGACGCGAATAATGTCGTAGCCGTGCCGAGGCTGCTCGGATAGCAAGTCCAGGACGACGTATTTAAGATCGCCGCGCTCGAACAGGCGACGCCCCCGTCGGCGCCGCGGACGATCAGCTAATTCAGCCAAGAGTACTCCTTCTGGCGGCCCTTACTTCGCCCTCTTTCCAGGGCTGATATCCGATCCCGCTTCGCTCACTGCCGATATATCACGATATATCGTATTGATGCTAGAGGTGCTTGTCAAGCCAGTCAGAAGGATAAAGGAAATAGCTGATCGCTGATAATGGCCTGATGGGAAACATTCTTCAGCGCCTCCCCGTAGGCGAGCGAGTGGGGATCGCCTTCTCGGGTGGGCTGGACACCAGCGCGGCCGTTCACTGGATGCGCGCCCGCGGGGCTATTCCGGTCGCTTACACCGCCAATCTGGGCCAGCCCGATGAATCAGACTACGACGACATTCCCCGCCAGGCGCTGAGGTGCGGAGCTGAGAACGCTCGCCTGATCGAATGCCGCCCGCAGCTAGTAACAGAGGGCATCGCCGCGCTGCAGTGCAGCGCCTTCCACATCTCCACCGCGGGTGTGCCG
>DASXTD010000470.1:0-5475 GCA_036505655.1 Chloroflexota bacterium | reverse complement strand
TGAGGAGTTCGTCGACGACATGGAGCACAAAGTGGCCGGAGGCCAATTGACCGGCTATCGCATGGCCGGAGGCTTCCCATCCGGCCACATCTCCGAGTGGCCCGTCGGTCGGTACCACAAGGCCCATTTCCACGGTCCCGGCGCGGTGCTGGTCGGACTAAAAGGCCATGGTTACGTCAACTTATGGGATCATCGGCTCGGCGTCCATCCGTGGCAGGACGGCCATGCCGATAAAACTATCCACGTCGATTGGGGCCCCAACAGCATCTACTCGCCGCCCGACGGCTGGTTCCACCAGCACATGAGCACGGGAAATTCCCCCGCTCGACACGTCGCCCTATATGGCAGCAGCAGCAGTCCGCTGGCGATGCAACGGGACGTGGGAGTGATGGTCCCCGCCCGAGAAGGCGGCGCGCTCATCGACTACGAAGACGAAGACCCGGAGGTTCGCCGCTACTTCATCGAGCGGAACCGCGCCGAGGGCGTCGAATGCACCATGCCCCCAGTCACCTATAACACAGACACGGTAAAGCTCACACACTAGGTTCCCGAGAGATCGGACAGAAGGAGCCACCATGGCACGCGAATATAAGGTCGTTTCCGCCGACTCACATATTGATCTGAGTCCCGACGTCTGGGCGCACCGAGTGCCAGCCAAATGGCGGGATCGCGGCCCCAAAGTTGTCAGGCTGCCGCACGGGTCCGACGCCGTGGTCGTGGATGGCGGTGAGCCCCACGGCATTGGCCTTACCCGCAACGTAGGGGTTCCGTTCGACGAAATGCCATACCAGGTCCCCAGGTTCTCCGAGCCGTTCGGCAACGGGACGCCCCAACAGCGCCTCGAAGAGCAGGACCGCGATGGGATTGACGCGGAGATCATGTTCACCGGCAACGATGGGACGCTTCGCGACGCGAAGGACGATGAGCTCTACCTCGCGCTGTTGCGGGCCTACAACGAGTACATCGCCGAAGAGTACATGTCAGTAGCGCCCGACAGCCTCATTCCGATGGGGTTGATCCCCGTCACCGGCGTAGATGACGCGATCAAAGAGATGGAGCACTGCGCCAAACTCGGCTACAAAGGCGTGATGATCAGCCGATTGCCCAGCGGCAAGGGTTACCCGCTGCCCGAGGACGATCGCTTCTGGGCAGCCGCGCTCGACATGCAGATGCCCATCTCGAAGCACAGCGGTGGCCGTTGGACCGGAGGCGGGAGTGGTCGCGCCGAGGTTCCCTTGCACGGCGCTCGAGTCGACGCAGGCTATCAGGCCCGCCGACCAGACCCACCATTCCTCTATCCGAACATCATAGAAAACCCGGACAACCACAAGTCCGACGCCATCGGCCTACTGCTCGATAAACAGATCAACACCGCTTACGGCGCCCTCCAACTCGCTTACGCCGGCGTCTGGGACCGATTCCCCAAGTTACAGATCTACTGGGCAGAAACCATGTCGGGATGGATCCCCTATTCCATGTTCATGCTCGACGACAACTACCGCCGCTATCACACCATGATCAGCCACTTCTGGGGCATGGGCGAGCTCGAGCGGATGCCCAGCGAGTACCTGCGGCAGCACACCCTCTGGGGCACCCTCTACGACCCGGTCGGCGTTCAGGGCCGAGCGGCCATCGGCGCCGACAACATCCTCTACTCAACCGACTTCCCCCACGCGGCCGGCAACTGGCCGAATAGCAAGAAGGTCATTGAAGACATGTTCGCTGGCGTGCCGGATGCGGATCGGCAGCAGATCCTCGCCGGCAATGCGATTCGATACTGGCACTTATGAGCGGAGCGGTCTCGGGACCAGTCCCGGAGTCTTGTACCGAGTGAGGGCCGACAAACAGTAACACTAGCTTCAGGCTAGGGGGACCGCAGCCATGCAGAAAGAGGATAACGAGCTCCTTTCCCGGGTCGGGGCGGGAACGCCAATGGGCGAGCTCATGCGGCAGTACTGGATCCCAGCGCTGCTCTCCACCGAGCTCCCCCAGGTCGATTGCGCGCCGGTCCGAGTGCGGTTGCTCGGCGAGAACCTGATCGCCTTTCGCGATACCCATGGCCGCGTCGGAATGCTGGCCAACAACTGTTCGCACCGAGGTGCCTCGCTGTTTTTCGGCCGCAATGAAGACGACGGGCTCCGCTGCGTGTACCACGGCTGGAAATACGACGTGACCGGCCGTTGCGTCGATATGCCCAACGAGCCGCCCGAAACCAGCTTTGCGGACAAGCTCCACCACCTCGCCTATCCATGTCAGGAGCGGGGCGGCGTCGTCTGGACCTACATGGGCCCACGGGCAAGGCCCGCTGCTGTAGGGGAAACGAACCATGCTGGCCGAGTTCTCGATACTGGCCCAGCCACTGGCCTGCCGCCGCTGCCCAATCTGGAATCCAACATGCACTCGGGCGAGGAATGTCCTCCCTGGGCTGCCATGCGCGCCTGCAATTGGCTTCAGGCGCTGGAAGGCGACATCGACACCAGCCATGCAGCCTTTTTACACGGCAGCCTGAAGTCCAGGTGGTCCACTGAACCCGGCACGTACCAGTACTACTCTGAGAGGACCAAGCAGCCCCGTCCCTCCGTCGTGGAGACGGACTACGGCATGCTGTATGCCAACCGCCGACCCGCCGAGGATGACTCCTGGCTGTGGTCGATCGGCTCGTTCTTGCTCCCGTTCTTCACGATGGTGAACTCCATCGACCTCGGCGTGCAGCTAATTACTCGCGCCTGGGTGCCCATCGATGACGAGCATGTCATGTTCTTCTACTTCTGGTGGGCGCCCGAGGGCCTCCGCGAGCTCGATCCCGAGGGCAAGCGCCAGAACTTCAGCTACATGCGCGACTTCGATCATCTGCCCAACACTTCCGATTGGCTGGGTCGCTGGCGCCTGGTTGCGAACGCCAGCAACGACTTCCAGCTCGACCGCGAGATGCAGCGGACTCGGAACTTCAGCGGCGTCGCCACGGTGCACAACCAGGACCAGGCCATGACTGAGAGCATGGGCGCCATCCAGAACCGCACTCAGGAACACGTGGGTCCGGCGGACTGGACGATCGTCACCGCCCGCCAGGCATTGCTAACAGCCGCGCGTGACCTGGCGGAACGTGGCGTAATCCCCGTCACAGTCGATCAACCGGATCTCTACGAGACCCGCTCCGGCCGCATCGTTCTTCCCCGGGACGTGGACTGGGTCGAGGCCACCAAGCAGAAGCGGAAGGCCTTCGCCGAGCCCGTCCCCCTGGCCGTCAGTCGCTCCTAGCGAGGTCCCACATCCCTGGTGGAGGAAGCCTCGCAAGCGATAGACTGGCCTCCTGCACCAGTTAGACGAGGAGGACAAATATGGACAACGTACCGCGAGCGATCGGGCACATCGTTCTTCACGTGTCTGACGTCGAACGATCCGTCAAATTCTATCGAGACGTTATTGGCTTTGAGGTCTCCCGCTATCAGCCCGGCGGCAACACTGCTTTCTTGACGTGCGGCGAGATCCACCACGATCTGGCGCTGTTCAAGGCACCAGAGGGGGCTCAGCCCTACAAGCAGAGCAACGTCGGGCTGCACCACTTTGCCTTCGAGATGGAGAGCTACGAAGCCCTCCAGGGCGCCTACAAGCGGCTGGTCGCGGCGGGAGCGAAGATGGAGGGGACGGTGGACTTCGGGTTCATGCGTACCGTCTCCGTCAGCGACCCCGACGGCATGAAATTGGAGCTCTTCATCAACGCTTATGCCACCGATGAGGAAGGCCTGGCCGCCATGAAGTACCACGAATCCCCCCCCGGCCGGCCGCCCACCTACGACATCAACGGCCCGCAGCCACCAGTCGCCGAGCTCACCCACGATGAGGTAGCGAGCAAGCACTAACACCATGCCCCTTCACCGACTGAGACGGATCGTTTTCATTTCCCTCGTTCTTGGGGGGCTAGTCGCATGCGCCCCTACCGCGGCGCCAACCAACTCGCCCGCAACCGTCTCCGGACCGGTTCAGCCCGCGCGAGTCCTGGTCGCCGCGGTCCAGGTGGAGCCCAAGACGTTGGCTGGCCGGATCATCGCCCAGCCCGCCGTGTCCCTTGATCTGGTTCGACGCATCGTCAATGCCGACCTGGCGATGCTCGACGACCAGTCGAACCCCTACCCGTACCTGGCCGAGGCCCTCCCCCAGCTCAATAGCGGCAGTTGGAAGGTTTTCCCCGACGGCAGGATGGAAACGACATACCATTTGCGGCCCAATCTGGTCTGGCATGATGGCACTCCCCTGACCGCGGACGATTTCGTGTTTTCGCTGCAGGTCTACAACCTCCCGGAGGTGGGGCAAGCGAATTCCGTGCCGTTCAAGGCCATTGCGAGCGTCGAGGCGTCCGATGAGCGCACGATCTTGATCCACTGGAATCAGCCGTATGCCGCGGCCGGTGCCCTTCAGAGCCTAGGATCCAGCGGTCCGATCGGCCTGCCGGCGTTGCCGCGCCACCTCTTGAGCTCAGCCCTCGACGCAGGAGCTCAGGCGCTGATCAACAGCCCGTTCTGGACCCAGGACTATGTAGGGCTAGGCCCTTACAAACTGGAACGCTGGGAATCGGGAGCGTTTCTCGAAGCTTCCGCCTTCGATCGCCACGCCCTGGGCGCACCCAAGATTCAGCGCATCAAGATCCAGTTCATGCCCGATCCCAACGCCGCCCTGGCCAGCATGCTGGCAGGGGAAATCCAAATGGCCGCGGATAGCGCCCTCCCGCTGGCCCAGGCGCTCAACCTCATACACCAGTGGGCCCCAGGCACCGGAACGATGGTCTCATCATCCTCTTCGTGGATCGCCGGACACTTCCAGAACCGTCCGGACTTCGTGACCCCCGCCACGCTCAAGGACGTGCGGGTACGCCAGGCTCTCTATCTCGCCGCGGACCGCCAGGGAATTAATGATGCCCTGTGGGAAGGTCAAGTCCGCATTGCTGACAGCATGTTCCCGTCCTCATCTGAGCTCGGCCGAGCGGTCGACGCGGCGACCACCAAATATCCGTTCGACCTCAGCCGGAGCGCCCAGCTCATGACCGAGGCGGGATTCATCCGGGGCACTGACGGTTTCTTTGTCGGGCCCAACGGAGAAAAATTCCTCGCCGAGCTCAGGACCGAGGACCGAGCGGACCGGGTGGCCCCGATGACGGCACTCGCGAGCGGCTGGCGCAAGGGGGGATTCGATTTCACCGAGTATGTCGTGCCAAATGCGCAAACCCAGGACAATCAGGTTAAGTCCTCATACCCGGGGATCCTCATGTCGGCGACAGCGGGCGGTGAAAACGCCTTCAACAGCATGGGGACCAGCAACGTTTCCCGACCGGAGAACCAGTGGCGGGGCAGCGCCTGGGATGGATACGCGAATCCCGAGCTGGACCGCCTGATCGCGGCCTTCACTACGGCCCTTGACCCCGCGGACCGCGTCCGAGTGGCCTCAGACATCGTCCGGCTATACAGCCGCGAGCTGCCGTCG
>DASXTD010000469.1:0-8667 GCA_036505655.1 Chloroflexota bacterium | reverse complement strand
TCATCGTGAACGCCGGCTGCCGAGTTCAGCCGGACGCGCCCTGTGTAGAGCTGGGCGCTGCCCCCGGCGGCTGTATCACGGAGGGCAACGCAGTGCCCGACGCTGAGGCGCTTTTTCGCGATGGTGAAAACCTGGGGGCCCGCCTCGCCACCGAGGCCGACTATCTGGTGCTCGGCGAAAGCGTGCCCGGCGGCACCACTACGGCGCTCGCCTTGCTGCTCGCCCTCGGTGTCGCGGCCGATGGGCGTGTGAGCAGTAGCCTGGTCGAAAACGCCCACACCCTCAAGAGTAGCGTCGCCCGCCAGGCGCTCGCCCAGCTGCGTGCAAACGCGTCCTCGGATCCTCTGGCAGCAGTGGCCGTTCTCGGTGATCCGATGCAGCCAGCCGCGGCCGGCATCGCCGCCGGCGCCATTTCACACGGCTGTCCGGTCTTGCTGGCGGGCGGTACGCAGATGATCGCTGTCCTCGCCCTGCTCCAACGCCTTACTCCTTCCCGTCTCGAGGGGGAGGGAGGGGGAGAGGGGGCGACCATCTCGGCCCCCATGGTTGCCGTAGCAACCACTCGCTGGGTGGTGGACGATCCCCTTTCCGACGCCACCGGACTCATCGCCGAGTTGGGTTCGTTTCCACTTCTGGCCACGGCTCTTTCGTTTGCCGACGCCCGCTATCAACTGCTCCGTCGCTACGAGGACTTCCTGGTCAAAGAAGGCGTCGGCGCCGGTGGGGCCGCGGTGGCCGCGGCGCTCGCCGCCGACATCGCGCCCGAACAGATCGCTGCGCAGGTGGAAGACCTCTACACCGACATCCTGAGCTCGACCGCATCGGTCAGCCGGTGACACGATTTAGTCCTGCCTGGGGCAGTCGGACATACATCATGGGAATCGTGAACGTGACGCCCGACTCGTTCTCGGGGGACGGCTCGCTCAACCTCGATGCGGCAGTGGCGCATGCGCTCGACCTGGCCGAGCACGGCGCCGACATCCTGGATGTGGGCGGCGAATCGAGCCGTCCTGGCGCTGAGCCAGTGGACCCGGAAGAAGAAATGCATCGGGTGGTGCCCGTCATCGGGCAGCTCAGTCAGCGCACTGAGCTGCCCATTTCCGTCGATACTCGCCATGCGTGGGTCGCCCAAGCTGCCCTGGTCGCTGGGGCCACGTTGGTCAACGATGTGTGGGGCTTCCTTCAGGACCCCGAGCTCGGCCACGTCGTAAGTCGCCACGGGGCGTGGGCAGTCGCCATGCACAACCGCAAGGGGATCGCCGCTTCGGCGCCGAAGGTCGGCGGCTACGTGTCCGAAGCGCCCGCGGGCGACGTGGTCACCGACGTGATCCAGGGCCTGCGTACCAGCGTTTCGGTCCTGCGCGCCGCGGGCGTGCCCGATGACCGAATCATCGTTGACCCAGGCTTCGGGTTCGGGAAGACGCCGCCCCAGAACCTGCAGCTCATCGCTCAGCTGGGCCGCCTCAAGGAGCTGGGCTTCCCTATCCTCGTCGGCCCCTCCCGCAAATCCACCATCGGCATCGTGCTCGGCGGTCTGCCCCCTTCCGAGCGCCTCGAAGGCACCGCGGCGCTCGTCGCCTTGAGCATCGCGAACGGGGCGGACATCGTGCGGGTGCACGACCTCCCCGCTATGGCCCGAGTGGTCCGCATGACGGATGCCGTGGTACGGGGACGGGCCGAGGGATGAGGGAAGGGCTCAGCACTGAGCGCCCGTACGCTGAAGCGCTGCGGTACCTCTTTGGTCAGCCCGACATGGAGAGAGGTACCGCCGGCCCGGCACCGCTCGGGTTGGAGGGCATCCGCGCGCTGCTCGAAGTCCTGGGCCAGCCTGATACCCGTTATCCGTCCATCCTGATCGCCGGCACCAAAGGCAAGGGATCGACGGCCGCCATGATCGAGCGTGCTCTGCGTGCTGCCGGCTATCGGACCGGTCTCTACACTCAACCCCACCTCCATACCATGCGCGAGCGGATTCGCATCGATGGGGCGCCCATCAGCCAGGATGAGCTCGTGGAAGTCCTCATGAAAGTGCCGCGGGCAGCGCCCTCACCCCAACCCTCTCCCAGGGAGAGAGGGAGCCTCACCACTGCTCTCAGTCCTCAGTTCTCAGTCCTCGGTCCTCAATTCACTGCCTACGAGATCACGACCGCGATGGCACTCCAGCATTTCGCGGACCAGGCCGTCGATGTCGCCGTGCTCGAGGTGGGCCTGGGCGGCCGTCTTGACGCTACCAACGCCGTGGACGCCGCCCTTGCAGTGCTGACGTCCATCAGTCTGGACCACACGCAGATCCTGGGCGACACGGTTGAAGCGATTGCCCGTGAGAAAGCCGACATTATCAAGCCCAACCGGGTTTGTGCCACGGTGCCTCAGCCATCCGAGGCAATGGCGGTTATCCGAGCTGCCGCCGCCTCGCGGTCAGCCCGGCTAATCGAGGTGGGACAGGTCGGACCCCACTGGGATCCGCGGTCGGATGGAGGTTGGGACCTGCTGACCGCTCGAGGCAGACTGTCCGAGGTACATCTGTCCCTGCGGGGCGGCTTTCAACGCATCAACGCGGCCCTCGCGGTGGCCGCGTTGGAGGCCCTGGATGCGGAAGGCATCGCTGCGGTCCCACCAGGTGCTGTGCGCGTTGGCCTGGAGAATACCTGCTGGCCGGGCCGCTTCGAGATCGTGGGACAGATCGTCATCGATGGCGCCCACAACGTCGAATCCGCCCAGCGGTTGAACGAAGCGCTCAGCGAGGAATTCGGCGACCGCCCACTTCGCTATGTGGTAGGGATCGCTACAGACAAAGACATCTCAGGCATCCTGCGTGCGCTGAGTTCGGCCCGTGTTCGCGAGGTCATCGCGACGCAATCGGCCCATCCGCGAGCGGCATCCGCGTATGATATCGGCGCCACGGCGAACCTTCTCGGGAATCTTGTCAGCATCGCATCCTCGGTGGCCGAAGCACTCGATCTCGCCAAGGAACATTCAGCGGAGGACGAGCTCATCGTGGTGACCGGCTCCTTGCACGTCGTGGCCGAGGCCCGAGAAGCACTGGGCCTGGCAGAGCCGAGCGACGAACGCGCCTTCGACCCCTGGATGATTCCATGAACCGCGTGATCCTCGTGCGCCACGGCGCCACCGAGTGGAATGAGTCTGGCCGCCTCCAGGGGCATGGAGACGTGCCGCTAAGCAGCCTCGGGCAGCAGCAGGCACAGCAGCTGGCGAAGCGTCTCCAGCGCGAGCCCATCACTTCGGCCTTCGCCAGCGACCTGATGCGCGCCCGTCAAACGGCCGAGACCATCCTGGCCGGCCGCGACCTTCCCCTCCGCATTTCGCGCCGCCTTCGTGAGATGGCTTTTGGCGCGTGGGAGGGCTTGACCTCCGAGGAAATCGAGAAGGGTTTCACCACTGAGTGGCACCGTTGGATCGGCGATCCCCTGCGGATCGCGCCGCCGGGGGGCGAATCGCTAACTCAGCTGCGTCGCCGCGTGCTCGCGTTTTATCGTTCCCTCACCGGGCCGCGAGCTTCATCCCTCGAGGGTCCATCGGCCGACACCCCCACCGCTCAGATGGGCGACGAAACTAGCAATGGGACCAGAAAGACCCGCAATGCCAGACCTATCGGCAGGCGGCGCGATGGCCCGATGGACACGATCCTCATCGTCGCTCACGGCGGACCACTCCGCGCTTTGCTGACCCATTTGCTCACTATGCCGGTCGAAGGCTACTGGCGCTTCCAGGTCCGGGCGGCCTCCGTCTCGATCTTCGACGTATATCCCGAAGGCGCCATCGCCGACGTAATCGGCGATACGTCTCATCTCAATGGAACCGCAACGCATTAGACCCTGGGGGCAAATTGTGATCCGGAGTCCGTCCTAAATTGTCTGCGCAGCGAATCCCACAATGCCTCCAGGTGCTACCTGGCTGGTACACTAGCGAACGTGCCCGCAGCTGTCGTCGCGATCATCCTCGCCGCCGGCGAGTCCTCCCGGATGGGCCGGCCCAAGCCTCTTCTCCCCATCAACGGCAGTAACGGCGAGACCTTCCTGGGGCATCTGGTCACCGAGCTCGATGCCTCCCGCGCCACTCGCACAGTCGTCGTGCTGGGTCATCGAGCGGACGACATTCTCGCCACCATGCCTGAGGTTAAGGATCTAGCGGTAATCAACACGAACTATCAGCTCGGGCAGCTTTCGTCGCTGCAGGTCGGGCTGGAGGCCGTCGGGCCCGCCGATGCCATCGTAATGTGTCTGGTGGATCACCCGGACATCAGCCGGCAAGTCGTCAGCCAGGTCATCGACGCATTCGAGTCCACCCGGGCACCCATCGTTATTCCCACCCATCAGGGTCGCCGCGGGCATCCGACTCTCTTTGCTGCCCGATTGTTCGATGAGTTGCGCGCTGCGCCCCTGGATCAGGGCGCACGGGTCGTGGTTCACGCACACGTGGACGAGATTCTGGAGCTGCCCATCGACGACGACGAGATCCTGGCCGACCTCGATACCCCCGAGCAGTACCAGGCATGGCTCGCCCGCCGCGAAGCCACCGGCCGCTAGGCATGTCAAGAGAAGGATTCAGCGCAACAGGCACACCGCCCTCACCCGTCCTTGGCCCTACGGGCCGGCGGCCGGCCTCTCCCAGAGGGAGAGGCGGAGACGAATTTGCCCCTCTCCCTCTGGGAGAGGGCTGGGGTGAGGGCGGCCCCGAACGCTCAACCGCGGACTGGCTCACACCCATGCTCGTCGCCATTTTCTTCGTATCGGGCGCCAGTGGGCTGATCTACCAGATCGCCTGGGTACGGTTACTCTCGCTCACGTTCGGTGTCACCATCTACGCGGTCAGCGTCGTGGTGGCGACCTTCATGGCGGGACTGGCGCTCGGCTCCTTCTTGGGAGGACGGCTGGCCGACCGGGTTCGCATTCCCGTCATCTGGTACGCATTCATGGAGCTTGCCATTGCCGGCCTGGGTGCAAAGTCGGTGGACGCGTTGGATTGGGTACAGGCCACCTACGTTGCTCTCCAACCGCGTGACGCCGACCAGGCCGTCGCGGAAATCGTGGCCCTACGCTTTCTGCTGGCGGGAGCCGTGATCCTGGTTCCCACCACGCTTATGGGAGCCACCCTGCCCCTCATGGTGCGCGGCTCATTGTCGCTGGCCCGCCGAGTGGGCTCGCGTGTGTCCTGGCTTTACGCGAGCAACACGTCCGGAGCGATCCTGGGATGTTTGCTCGCTGGATTCGTCCTCATTGGGGGAATCGGCCTTCGCGAGTCAATCTGGGTGGCGGCTGCCTTGAACGGCGTCGCCGGCTTAGCTGCTCTCCTGGTTGGGATTACGACGCGCCGTCGCCTCCAGGTCGCGGCGCAGAGCGAAGCCACGGACGGCGCAGGCCCCGCGCAACCAGCCGCGAGCCAGGCGGTGCGAGTCGCGGTGGTCGCCGCGTTCGCCGTGCAAGGCTTCGTTTCGCTCGCCTACGAGGTGGTCTGGACCCGCGTGTTCGCGGTGCTGCTGGACGGGACCACCTACGCCTTCACCCTGGTGTTGGCGGCGGTCCTACTTGGCATCGCTCTCGGAAGTGCGGCCGTGGGGCCGTTCCTCTCGCGCTCCCTTCCCTGGCCGCGCGTCTATGCCTTGCTCCAGACTGGCGTGGGGGTGCTGGGTCTGGCTGGGGTCCTGGCGTTCGCTCGCATCTACGGCATTGCCGACCGCCTGGCATCGCTGCCGGGACTGGCGGGACTCATGCAAGGCCAGCTCGGCTGGATGACTGTGACGGCGGTCGTGGTGGTCCTTCCGGTCATGCTGCTCCTGGGAGCCAGCTTCCCCATTGCCGCACGTATTGTGGTGCCCGAGCGCGCTCAGGCCGGTCGTGCCCTCGGTCTGCTCTACGCTGGCAATACCGCGGGCGCTATCCTAGGCGCGACCCTGGCTGGTTTCGTGCTCCTCCCGGCCCTCGGCAGCCAGCGAGCCATCGAGATACTAGGCGCAGCCAATCTCGCCATCGCTTGCTTGCTGGCGGGCGCAGTCGGTTGGCGCAAGCTCACGGCTCCCGTTGCCATCGCCGGCGTCCTCGTCGCCGCCGCCGTAGCAGGTAGCTGGGTGCCCAGCATGTACGAACATATGCTGGCCGGGCGCTTCCCCGGTCAGGCGCTCGTGTGGGTGGGTGAGGGCCTCGAAACCACGATTACCGTGGTCAAGAACCCTCCAGGAACGGTCACCATGTATTTCAACGGCCAGAGCCAGGCGAGTACCGATCCCAGCGTCGTCTGGTTCCACCGCTTGCTGGCCCACCTGCCCATGGCCCTCCACCCCGATCCCCAGGACGTGCTGATCGTCGGGCTGGGCGGAGGCACGACCGCGAGCGCGCTGGCCGAGCACCACCCCCAGCGTCTCGATATCGTCGAGCTGTCGGAGATTACCACCGAGGGCGCGCGATTCTTCAGTGACGTGAACGGCGACATGCTCTCGGAGCCGTTCGTCCACCTCCGCATCGACGACGGCCGCAACTACTTGCTACTGACCGATCGCAAGTACGACGTGGTCATGGCCGACGCAATTCATCCCCGCACCGCCGGCACCGCGCTGCTCTATTCCTATGACTACTTCCACCAGGTGGCGCAGGCCCTCAAGCCGGGTGGCATGATGGCCCAGTGGCTCAAATACGACGGCGACTACGCCGACAACGACAATCTGCGCCACCTTATTACGCGCAGCTTTGCGGCCGCCTTCCCCTACGTCACGCTCTGGCAGAACGGCTCTTTGCTAATTGGGTCGAATCAACCCATCGACCCCTGGGATCCTCGGCTGGACGCCCGCTGGAAAGCTCGAAACCTGGGCGCTACGCTTTCCGAGGTCGACCTTGGTAGCCCGGATGCGCTCCGCGACATGTACCTGTTGAGTGACACGGAGGTGCGAGCCTGGGCCGGGGGCGGTCCGCTCATGACGGACGACCACCCGTACGCCGAATTTTTTCTATCCCTGCCTGGCGGCACCCTCGGCGCGTACTAAATGAGGGGAGCGGCATTGGGCACCAATGTCGAGCGGTGGACTGGCGGCGGCCGTTAAACGAGGGAGCGGCATCGGGTGCCAATGCGAGAGACTTGACCAAGGGGTGGCCGTTAAATGAGCGAGAATGGGAAGATGACCGAGCAAGCAATCGAGCCCACTGCCGAAGACACGCTACGTGCGGAGGCCCGCACCTGGATCTACGAGCGGCTCGCCCTTGCCTCCGCGGTGATTTATATCGGTGGCACGGGCCTTATGTTTGTGTTCTATGTGCCCTTCATCGAGAATCCGTACCGATATTTCACCATCGCCGCACTGGTTCCGCTTCTGCCTGCCGCTTTGCCCTGGCTCTTCTTCCGGTACTTGACCGGACGGCGAGCCCGCAAGCTGATCGCCGAGCAGGCCCAGGCGCATCCATAAGCGCTTTCTTTCATAAGCGCTTTCCACGCCTCACATGAGTAAAAACTTATTTCCTTTTGGACTGGGTGGGTGCGTACACTCCGCGCGGACGGTCGCGAGCCGACCGCCAGAGCGGAGCGACCAGCGAAGCGCCCTCGGGACCCCGAGGACCGAGGCTCAGACTTGTTGCTCCCGTCAAACAGGAGGAGCACTCATGGCCCGGTGGTCCTTGCGCGCGGGAATTGTTGGTTCAGCGATGTTTGCGGCTGGCTGCGGAAGCGGGCCCACCGAGGTCAGCGTGGGCATGGCGGACTTCTCCTTCGACCCCAACCGCCTGAGTCTGCCCCAGCGGGAGAAGTCAGTTCTCCTGATCGAAAATCACGGGGCGGTCGAACACAGCTTCTTCATCCCGTCGCTCAACTTGAAGTCCGATAACCTGGCGCCCGGCGCCAAGCAGCGGCTGGAGATCGTACCCGTCCGCGGCCCCCTCAAGTTCATCTGCAACATCCATGGCGAGTCGGTCATGGCTGGCGAAATCGCCGTCACTGAGCGGAAGAGATAGAGGATCCTCCGATAACCATCGCATGAAGGTCGGTAGAGCCTCAAAACCGAGTCCTCTGCTATCCTTATAGTAAGGAAGTAAGAGGTGTCCGATGTCCGTTACACGGATTGGTCCAAAGCATCAGATCACGATTCCGGTCGACGCGTTCACTGAGCTGGGACTCGAAGCCGGGGATATCCTCGACGTGCAGGTCGATGGGGAAGGACTTCGACTCGTCCCGCAAAAGCTCGTGCCACGGGACCAGGCCTGGTTCTGGTCCAAAGAGTGGCAAGAGGGAGAGCGGGAAGCGGAGGCTGACATCCAAGAGGGCCGGACATCTGGTCCGTTCGACTCTGCAGAGGAGTTGATGCGCCACCTCCGTGGCCATGAGGCTTGAAGCCAGCCGACGCTTCCACCGCGATCTTCGGAGGCTACCAAGTCAGATCCAGGAGCAGACAGAAAAGCAGCTAGCCCTGCTGCTGCGTGACCCCGGCCACCCGTCACTCCGTCTGAAGAAGATGGCGGGCACCCGCAACATCTGGGAGGCTCGAGTCACACAAGGCTACCGCCTAACTTTGAGTATCAGTGGCGATGTGTACGTCCTTCGCAGAGTAGGAACCCACGACACGCTCCGCCAGCCATGACGACCGACGAAATCGCGGTCACCGAGCAGCCAAAGTAGCGGGTCCCGCCTGAATCGCCAACCCCAGAGCCACGGCGTGCTGACAGAACCTGT
>DASXTD010000468.1:0-7377 GCA_036505655.1 Chloroflexota bacterium | reverse complement strand
CAAATCATTCCAGGGCTTCTCCGGCTCGTTGAATCCGCAGCTGCGACTCTTCAACGCCATGCTGGATTATCTCGACGAATCCGAGACGACTCACCCCTATCTCGCCGAGTCACTCCCGCAGCTCAATACAGACACCTGGCGCGTTTCCCCCGATGGAGCCATGGAGACCACTTATCGGTTGCGGCCCAATCTTACCTGGCACGATGGCACGGCGTTTTCGGCGGACGATTTCGTCTTTGGGTGGGAGGTCTATTCGAAGCCTGAGCTGGGCGTCGCCAATTTATTGCCGTTCAGTGCGATGGAGCAAGCCACCGCCACCGATTCGCGTACCCTCGTCATTCGGTGGAAGCGGCCCTACCCCGATGCCTCCTCGATGGACACCAACTTCCAGGCGCTGCCACGGCACATTCTTAGCGCAGCGCTTCATGAGACCGACGCGCTCGGTTTTACGAACCTCCCGTTCTGGGGTTCAGAGTACGTGGGTCTCGGCGCCTATAAACTCGAGCATTGGGAGCCGGGCGCCTTCATCGAAGCGTCGGCCTTCGACGGTTTTGTGTTGGGCCGCCCCAAGATTGAGCGTCTGAAAGTGTTGTTCATCGGGGATCCGAACACCGTACTGGCCAGTATGCTGAGCGGGGAGGGCGATTTCGTCACCGACTTCGTGTTGGGTGTCGACGAAGCCGACGCTCTAGAGCGGGAATGGGCGGCGCGAGGCATACCCGGGACGGTTTTCTTCGCACCGGTCCTCTTGCGCATCACCCAGATGCAGCACCGACCTGACTACGTCAAGCCCAGAGCATTGCTCGACGTCCGGGTCCGTCATGCCCTGGCCCAGGCCTTTGACACGCCCAGTGTGATCGACGGGCTCACGGGTGGGCGGGGCGTCCTCACCTATTCGCTCAGCTCGCCCCGCGTGGCTTACTACCTGACCGTCGAGCGAAGTATCAGCAAGTCCGAGTACGATCCGCGGGCAGCGCAGCGGCTGTTAGAGCAGGCTGGACTGACCCGAGGGGCCGACGGATTCTTCCAGGGTCCGGGCGGGGAGCCCTTCCAGTTCGATCTATGGAACGATGGCGGCGCCTACGAGAAGGAAAACCGGGTGTATGTGGATGGCCTGCGGAGAGCGGGGATCGACGTGTCTCCGCAGACACTCGGCCGATTGCAGGACGAGCAGTTCCGCGCCTTGCTCCCCGCGCTCTTCACGGGCGGATCTTCGCCAGACCGGTTTACATATCTGAGCCGCGGTGCGATCCCCACTCCGGAGAATCGCTGGCAAGGCACAAACCGGGGCGGCTGGGAGAATCTTGACTACGACCGCTTTTACCAGGCTTTCAAGAGCACCCTTGACCGAGATCAGCGGATTCAGCAAATTGCGCAGATGGAAAAGGCACTGACCGAGGACGTCGGCGCCATTCCGCACTACTTCACGCTCGTGCCGACCGCCGCTGGTCCGGGACTCCGAGGCCCACGGATGCGCCAGACGCCCGACGCGGTGGCCGGCCAGAGCAACATCTCGAGCTGGGAATGGAGCACAGCGCCAAGCGGAGCGGCCACGGGTCCCAATCAGGAGAACTCCAATAGTCGCGGCCGTTAGATGACCAGCTAAGGGGGAAGCATGCTGAGCCAAGAGGAAACAGAGCTCGCTACCCGGATCGGAGCGGGTACCCCGTGCGGCCAGCTGCTGCGCAGCTACTGGCAGCCGGCCGCACTCAGCGAAGAGTTGCCACCCGGCGGTCCTCCGATTCCCTTGCGGCTGTTCGGAGAAGACCTGGTCTTGTTCCGCGATGAGCAGAACCGGATCGGCCTACTGGACGTGCATTGCTCTCACCGTGGGACCGATCTGAGCTACGGCCGGATCGAGGACGGTGGCCTCCGCTGCGTCTATCACGGCTGGGTCTATGACGTGGCCGGCAATTGCCTGGAGACTCCGGCCGAGCCACCCGGCAGCCGCCTCCACGAGTACGTGCGGCACCCGGCGTACGCGTGCCAGGAACGCGGCGGGGTTATCTTCACCTACATGGGTACGGGCGAGCCGCCGCTGCTTCCCAACTACGAGGTGTTCTCTGCTCCGCCCGAGCGCCGCATTACAACCAAGCACTTTCACTCCTGCAACTACCTCCAGGCCCAGGAAGGAAGCAACGACCTCACGCACGTGCGGTTTCTCCATCGCTTCATCCGGGGTGAGACCGGAGCCCAGAAGCTGGCTGCACACCCCACCGCTCCGGCCAAAGGGGATAAGCCGAGCTTCCTCGAGCCTCCGCCCGGCTACTTTGGGCCAGTGCGGACGGAGGAGACCGATTTCAGTCTTTGGGTCTATTACGCCGAGGGGTTTGGGCAGCCCGAATTTGTTTTCCCCAGCCTGGTGTTGACCGCGGGCGGCGCCCAGCCTAATGGGGACGGTTACCAGATCTACTGGCGAGTGCCCATCGACGACACGCACCACTGGCTATTCAATTTCACCTTCAGGCGATCGGGCCCAATCCCTGAGGACCACCGTTACGCACGCAGCTGGGCGATGATGTCGCCGGACTACCATTTCATCCGCAACCCGTCCAACCGCTATCTCCAGGATCGAGAGGAACAGCGCACCGGCACGTTCACCGGCATGGGCTCGACGTTTATCGTCCAGGATGCAATGGCGAACGAATCCCAGGGTCCCATTCAAGATCGCACCCGCGAGACACTCGGGGTGGCCGACATAGGGATTGTCGCCTGGCGGCGAATGCTGCTGCGAGCGATCCGGAGTGTTCAAGAGGGGAACGAGCCTCCAGGACGGATCCACGATCCGGTGGTGAACACCGTTGACCCGATCTTTCTGAAGCACAACGCGCCTCCCTCGGACACTGAGCTGGACGCGCTTTTGGAGGAAACGCGCTACAAGTGGGTTCCGAGCGTCGGCCGCTCAGTGGTAGGAGCGAGGTCATGAAACGACGATCGAGCTGGGCAATGGCTTTGCTGGCCCTGGTGCTCGCCGCTTGTTCTCCGGGGGGCGCCGCGACCAGCGGATCGGTCAGCGGGCCTGCGCCTGCCGCGGCGCCCCAAAAGACGCTGGTCTATGTCTCGCGCGGCGAGCCGCCTACCCTGGCGGTTAGGCCGCTGGTGGGCTTCTCGGGCTCGCTGAATCCGCAGCTACGGCTGTTCAACGCCATGCTCGATTACCTGGCTGAGGACGAGACCACCCATCCCTATCTGGCTGAATCACTGCCGCAATTGAATACCGATACCTGGCGAGTCTCCCCAGACGGCACCATGGCGACGACGTACAAATTGCGGCCCAACCTGACGTGGCACGATGGAACCGCTTTTTCGGCCGACGATTTTGTGTTCGGCTGGCAGGTGTATTCGAAGCCTGAGCTCGGCATCTCGGGTTCGCTGCCATTCAATGTGATGCAAGAAGCGACCGCCCCCGACGCCCGTACATTGGTGGTTCGCTGGAAACAGCCTTATCCGGATGCGGCGTCCATGGATACGCTGTTCCAGGCTCTGCCTCGCCACATCCTGGAGGGCCCACTCCACGACCTCGACCAGGTCGCCTTCACGAGCCTTCCGTTCTGGAGCAGCGAATACGTCGGAATGGGAGCCTATAAAGTCGATCGCTGGGAACCGGGCGCATTCATCGAAGGTTCCGCTTTCGACGGCTTTGCTCTGGGGCGCGCCAAGATCGAGCGGCTGAAAGTGGCCTTCATCAGCGACCCGAATACAGCCCTGGCTAACCTGCTGAGCGGCGAGGCGCAGTTCATCGCCGACTTTGTGTTGGGATACGATGAAGGCCAGGCGTTGGAGCACGAATGGGCCGCGCGTAGCGGCGGCACCGTCTATTACGCCCCGGTTTTGCTGCGGGTGACCCAGATTCAGCTCCGCCCAGATTATGTCAAGCCGCAGGCTTTGCTCGACGTCCGGGTGCGGCGGGCGGTCGCCCAGTCGTTCGACACGCCGGGGGTCATCGACGGCCTGACGGGTGGCCGAGGGCTGCTTACATATACGATGAGCTCGCCCCGCGCCCCCTATTACCCCGTGATTGAGCGGGCCATCACCAAGAATGAATATGATCCGCGAGCTAGCGCCCGTCTGTTCGAAGAGGCGGGACTGGCACGGGCCGCTGACGGTTTTTACCGGAGCGCGAGCGGAGAGCCCTTCCAGTTAGATGTCTGGACAACTGGCGGGTCCTTCTCGCAGGAAAACCGGGTATGGGTGGACGGCCTGCGCCGGAATGGGATCGAGGCGACTCCGCAGACGCTGGGCCCGGCCTTGCTGGCGGATGCTCAGGCTCGAGCGCTCACCCCCGGTATGTTCACCGCCGGGGCAGGGGCCGCGGCCGAGCGGTACCGGGACTTGAGCATTAAGTCGATCCCGAAGGCAGATAACCGCTGGACTGGGAACAACCGCGGCGGATGGGAGAGCCCCGATTACGAGCGCTTCTACCAGGCCTACAACACCGCACTAGACCGAGACAATCGAATCCAGCAGCTCGCCCAGATGGAGAAAACTGTGAGCGCGGATGTCGGATCGATCCCACACTACTTTACGCTGGTGATCACGGCGTTCAGCTCCGATCTCGTAGGACCGGCGATGCGCCAGACACCCGACGCGGCGAATGGTCAGAGCAACGTCTTCACCTGGGAGTGGAAGAACTGAGGGAATTGCCGAGGCCTCGGCCTTTATCTTCCGAACGCGAACTCGAGAATGGGCCGTCAAACAATGCGCCAACGATGGTTGTGGACGCGGGCCTGGTCGAGCGCTTGCGTGACGCGCTGGCGGGTCGGGGCGTCACCATGGAGTACCTGGAGTCGGGGGCCCTGGCGTTCGCTCGTCTTAGGGAGCTGGTCCCGCTCGGCAGCGAGGTGCAAACTGGCAGCTCCACCACGCTCGAACAGATTGGCTTCATCGCCTGGCTGAAGGAGCACCATAGCGCGGGCAGGTTGCACTATTTTCGGGCGGATGTGATCAACAACGCCGCCGAACGGACCCTGAATCGCCGTCTCGGCACGTTAGCCGAGTATTTTCTGGGGAGCGTCACTGCGCTTACCGTTGACGGGTTGGCGGTGGTGTCGGACGCTGCCGGTTCCCGCTTGGGGGGCTATGTCTATTCGGCCGCGCGGGTCATCTGGGTGGTCGGGATCAACAAGATCGTGCCGACGCTCGACGATGCCATCCGCCGAGTTTGGGACGTTGCCCTGCCCCTGGAGGATGCGCGGATAAAGTCGACCGGAGGAGAGGGCAGCGAGGTGGGCAAGCTTGCCATCTTTTACAACGAGGCCGCGACCGAACGCATCCGCATGTTGCTAGTCGGAGAGGCGCTCGGCTTCTAGGCCGGGAGCCCTCGCAGGCCTAGGGGCAACCAGCGCCCTATCCCCTCCGGACCGCTCGCCCCGCTGGCCAAGTAGGCCCTGGAGGCAGATTCGAGTCCGCTCTCGCAGTCAGTCGTGTTACGAGCTGAAGGAGGCCAAACATGCCACGCATTCCTGCCATCTCGGGGCCAGACGAGCTGGCGCCGGAGCATCGCGCCGTCTGGGAGGCAATCCAGGGCAGCCGCGGACAGGTGCGAGGACCATTTGCTATGCTCCTCCACAGCCCGGAGCTAGCGGGCCGGGTGGCACACCTGGGCGCCTATGTCCGCTTCGAGGGCGTGGTGGACCCGCGCACCAAGGAGGTCGTCGTCCTGGCCGGGGCACGGGAGCTGAACTGCGCTTTCGAGTGGGGAGCGCACTCCGGTGAGCTTGCCCGAGGCGCTGGCGTGACCGACGACGTCATCGTCGCCATCCGTGATCGTCTCACCTCGGCCCTCTCTCCGGAGGATCGCCAGCTGGTCGAGTACGCTCAGGCGCTCGTCCGCGACCACACGGTTGACGAGCCGGCTGTAAAAGCCATGGAAGCCCGCTTCGGCCGAAAAGGCGTCGTGGAGCTGACCGCCCAGGTCGGCTACTACGTTCTGTTGGCGACAGTCCTCAACGCCTTCGCCGTCGAGCCGCTCGAAGGCTCACCCGTGCTGCCTGCGTAAATCGCGCGGCTAGATAATGGCGCTGGAGTAGTGCGAGCACTCCTAGTATGCTGAAGGCGGCGACCCAACTTGTGGATGGAGGGGAGCATGCGATCCATGGCCTTCACGCAGACCGTCGCGTGGAGAAGTCCGCTCGGCATAGCGATCATTCTGTTCCTGCTTTACGGCGCGCTTAACATCCTGTTCGCGATAGTGGTTCCGCTCATGCTTCACACGCAGGGAGTGGGCGCCGCACCCGGGCTCATCTTGAGCGCTGACGCAGATGGCAGCCTACTCGGCCGCTCGTTAGGCGACATCGCCCGATCCGAGCCTCGGTTGAACGCCTATCTCGTCAGTTTCATGGATACCATGTGAACGATGATGATGGGACTGGGCGTGACCCAGGTCGGAATCGCGTGGTTCGCTCTGCGCCGCGGCGCAACGTGGGGTTTCTGGGCTCTGGTGCTATCGAACTTTCTGTACATCCCTTATGCGATCGCCATTACGTCGACCTTCGCCAGCTTTGGGGTGATGATCACCTTTATGGAGCTGTTCTTCTACGTGATTTTCCCGCTCCCGCTGGTACTCGCTCTGGTCCTGGGGTGGATGGGCCTTCAGCGAATGGAACGGGGAGGGGTGTTGGTCTAGGCAGCCGGAAATAATAGGCGAGGTCAACGGAGTCTCGCTAAAGCCTGACTTCCGCCATCGAAGCGGTGCCAAGGGCAAGGCCTCCTGCAGTCTTGGCGACCAATCGCATCCATTGCGAGCTAGAAGCCGCAAAGCCGGAGCAGGCGTTAGCCGATATACTATCGGACACTATGTCGCCCAAGGTACGGAATCGAGTTAAGATCGGGGCCACATTGGATCCCGACCTCATCGCCGCCGTGGACAGGTACGTCGCCGAGCACCCGGGCACTGACCGGAGCTCGGTGATCGACGAAGCGGTGCTGCTCTGGTATGCGCGAGATCAGGACCGGCGCGTGGAAGAACAGTACTCCGGCGAGATGTCAGCAATTGAGCAGGAAGAGCTAGCTGCCTGGCGCCGGATTCAGGCGGCGGCCGCCGCTCGAATATTTGGCGATCGAGAGCTCGATTGAACGAGCGCAAGCCGCGCCGGGGCGAAATATGGTCCGTCTATACGCCAGGGCAGCCCAACGATCCGCACCAGCCGCGGCCAGCCCTGGTTATTTCCGACGACTCCGCAATAGCCTGAGAGACAGCTTCATCGTCGTGCCCACATTTACTAGAGGGCGGCCAGGGCCCTACCGCGTCTCCATTGATGCTGGAGAGGGTGGTATTGCGCACGACAGCGTTCTTTTTTGTGATGAGGTCACGACGTTGAGCGACGAATTTTTGGCCGATGGGCCGCTCGGCCCCCGCGTCCCCGCGGCGCTACTCGG
>DASXTD010000467.1:0-2550 GCA_036505655.1 Chloroflexota bacterium | reverse complement strand
TCGGTGTCGATGGGCACCAGGATGGAGCAGGTCGCGATGGGCAGTTGGTTCTTGGCCGGGTCGCGGATGACGTTGGCGGGCTCGCGGCCTTCCTGAAGGTCCTGCATGGCCTTGATCATCACCTTGCGGGACATCGTGAGGGGGAGATCGAATGCGCCCAGATGCTCCTGGGTACGGTCCTGAATGGGGCCCTGGCCCTCGGTGGCCCATTTGTCATGGACCTGGAAGTCGGTTCCGATGCCGAGATAGGTGTCGCGCTCCATCTCCGCGCGGCTCTGGAGGAAACGGTTGCTGAGGTTGCGGACCGGCTGGTAGTCGACCATCTCGGTGCGGAAGCGAGCGCGCTCCCGCTCGCTCTCAGCGGTGGTACCGCGCCCGAAGGTGAACGTGTACTTCCAGTGATGGGTGTCGTCGATGGGGACGTGCCAGTTCACAGAGTAGCCCGCCCGCCCAGTCTGGTCGCGGTTCGGGCCTACCCAGAATGCGGTGAAGTTGGGCAGCACGAACTCGGTGACGTAGAGGTGCTTCTGGCCCGGCTCGGCTGCCTCACGGATCTTGCAGCTGCGGACGCCGTACGGGGTGAGCTCAGCGTCGGCTGTCTCGATGGAGGGGGCAACTCCACGGTGAGAGATGCGGGCAGTGCCCGCTGCCGTTCTGGGATCGCCACTCGCATTTCCCCTCTCGGCCGCAGGCCCAGCTTGTCTGGCCGGCTCGCTGCTGACGCCATAAGGCGCGTTCATGTAGTGGAGGAACGAGAGGTGGGAGAGGTCGATGTTGCCTTCGTTGGACTGCAAGTAGCTGCACTGGTGGTAGCGCTTGGTGGAGTAGATATTCTCGGGCGGCACGCATAGGAACTCGTAGTTGGGAAACTCGGGCGGAGCTCCGGGGCCGAGGTACGCAAAGATCGTGCCAGCCCGCTCCAAGCACGGATACGCCCGATGCAGAATCTTCTCATTGAATGTGCTGCCCGCCGGCTCGCCGGGCTGTTCGAGACAGCGGCCGTTCAGGTCGTATAGCCAGCCGTGGTAGATGCAGCGGAGACCTCCATCTTCCAAGCGGCCGTAGCTGAGATCGGCGCCGCGGTGGGAGCAGTGCAACCCGAGCAGGCCGTACGCAGTGCTGAGTTCCGAGTGTTGAGTGCTGAGCGGTCGGTCATTACCCCTGTCCCCTTCGGTGCGGAACAGAACCAGGTCTTCGCCCAGTAGTCGCACAGGGAGCGGGGCTCCGCCCTTGGGAAGCTCTTCAGTCAGGGCAACCGGCTGCCAGTACCGGCGCATGAGCTCGCCGCACGGTGTCCCGGGTCCGACTTGCGTGAGTAGCTCGTTTTCCTCTTGTAGCAACCTTTCAGCCTCCCTTCTTCAGTCCTGACTGCTGGGTGCTGAGCCGGATCGCGCTAGGGCTAAACCCCCAGCACTCAGGACTCAGCACTCGTCATCCTCGCGTCCCATTGTTCGGCGTTCCAGGCGATCGAGGCGCCCGGGCCCGTGGCCGGCGCCACGTTAAGGAGTCGATTTCCGATTAGCACCGGGTTCACATCGTAGTACAGGCCCATAACGTTCAGCTGGTCCGCCATGTGATAGATGACGTCGCCCAAGAGGGGGAGCCGATCGGTCTTGGAGATCGTCGCGTAATAGCGGTCGATGAGCGCGTCGAGGTCCGGGTTCATGTAGCGCGAGAGATTGGCGCCCACGTAGTTGTTCTCGGGGAGGGGAGTCTGATTGCTATGGCGGTTGCGGACGCTGCGCACGTCGTTCGGGTGGCGCAGCAGGTACAAGGCCGGGAAGGTGGTGAGGTATTCGAGGTCGGTGGCGCGCTGGGGTGGATAGGTGACTGGGTCCACGCCGATGCCGACGCGCTGCCAGTTGTCCACCACAGAGTAGAGCGATTTCTGGTTCACGTCCTGGTTGGTGGTGTGGATCTCGAGCTGCAGCGCCTGATTTGAAGCGTCGGCGTAAATCCCGTCTGAGCCCTTGTGATAGCCCAGGCCTTCGATCATCTGGGTGGCCTTGCGCGGATCGTAGTCGTAGTGCGGCAGGCGGGCCTCGATTTGTTGGTAATCAGCCTGGTTGGGGCTCAGGAAGCTGTGGGCCACTTTGGCTATCCCGGCCTGGATGCTCTCCACCATGGCCTGGCGGTCGGCCGCGTACAGGAGCGCCCGACGGAATTCCAGGTTGGTCACCACGGCGGGACGGGCATTGAGGAACTGGGGATAGATCACGATCCAGGTGGTGGGGAACTCCGTGCCCATTTTCCCCTCTTTCCATTGGTCGCGCAGCTGCAAGCCCTGTTCGAGTGAAAGTCCCCGTCCCACCAAAAGCTCGACCTGCCCGGCCAACATGTTGGCGACCAGCGTGGTCGGATCCGGGATGAACTGCACAGTGATCTCGTCGATCTTGGGACGGCCGAGCGGGTAGCGATCGTTCGCCCGCAGTACCAGGTGGCTGCCGGCCACGAAGTCGCGGAGCGCGAACGGGCCCTCTCCCACAAAGTCGGTGCTCCAATAGGTGTTGTTCAGAAAGCTCGCTTTGTCGTCCGCGTAGACCCGCTCCA
>DASXTD010000466.1:0-7478 GCA_036505655.1 Chloroflexota bacterium | reverse complement strand
ACAAACTCCATGGATTGGGCAGAGACGCTGGCGAGCTGACCCAGCCAGAAGAAGCGGAAGTTGCGGTGGCCGAGCGCGGAGAACGCCTCGAAGCGGCCGGCCGGGCGGCGCGGTGTAGTGAGGGCATCGGCAGTGACCAAGGGTGAGGGTAGTGCCAACGAGAGAGGCTCCAGTGCGCTTGGGTGGGAGATCAAAGAATTATGGCAGGGTCGGGGTTTCCGCACGGCGTAGACGAGTGGCCTTGCTTCGGAGGAGGATTTCACCGACATCCAGGTGCTCTTGACTCTGGTGCTCGTCTCGGCATCTCCGGCGGCATGGCCGGTCGAGCCAGAACTAGGCGACCCTGTTTTCGCGTCGTACATGCACATGTGGGGGCTCGCTGCGATGAAGGGATACGAAGAACGACCGGTACGGACCTATCCTCAGACCGTTGGCATGCTCGCACGCAGACAGTCTATCCTCTAGTCCTCGTCGTTACCGGATAGCCCACTGGGACGCGTTCCAGGTGGCTTTAGCGCCATTCTCCCCAGCCCCCACGTTGACGAGACGGTTGGAAATGAGGGCGGGCCCGGTATCAAAGAAAATGCCCATCCACACGAGCTGATCGCTCACTTCGTGGACGATCTGACTGATCGCCTGGATCCGCTGCGGGATCGGTATGGTCGTCTGGTAGCGTTGGACCAGCACATCCATGGCGGGGTCCATGTAGCGGGCATTGTTGACACCCCGATAGCCACGCGAAGCCAGCCTCGCCTCGCTGCTATGGAGCTTGGCAATGGCATCGACATCTGTGGGCTGCTTCTGGATCGAGAAACCGGGGAAATTTGCGCGGTACGCCACATCCTGGGCTAGCTGGACCGGGACCGTGTCGATGTCCGTCGCTATGCCAATCTGCTGCCAGTAAGTCTCAATGGGAAGTGCAGCCTTGAGATGGATCGCCTGAGCAGTGGTGGCCTGGATGCCCACAGTGATCTTGTGTCCGGAGGCGTTGGCGAGCAGGCCATCAGAACCGGGGCGATAGCCGAGCTCCCCCATCATCCGCGCGGCGCGGCCGGGGTCGTACGGATAGCGAACGATGCTCGCCTCGATGGTCGAGTAGTAGGGTGAGCGGGGACTGATGAATGTGTCAGCAACCGGGACCAGCCCGGATTGAATGGAGGCCGCCATGACCTCACGGTCGATGGCGTACATCAGCGCTCGGCGAAACTGGAGGTTGAGGATGAGGGGCTCCGTGGGGTCCACGAACTGCGGGTAGAGCTGAACCCAGGTCCCGAAATCGGCGAATTCGACATGACCGCCCTGCCATTGCTCGCGAATGCTGAGCGCCTGGTCAGTGGACACTTGCGTGCCCAGCATGAGGTCGATGGAACCGGACAGGACGCCAGCGATGAGGGCGTTGTCCTCTGTGACGTACCGGACTTCAACCACCTCGATGCCCGGTCGCCCGAGCACATAGTCTGGGACAACGTCGAGGACCAGGCCGCTGCCAGCATCCCACGAGCGCAGCTTGAATGGGCCAGTGCCTACAAACTCCCGATTGAAGTACGCCTCGTCAAACAGGGCTGAAGAGTCTTTGGCGTATGCGTGCTCGAGAAGATGCCTGGGAAGCAAGGAACCCAGTGTGGCGCTGAACAACTCGTCTGCCTTGATGTAGGGATTCTTCCATCTAACGATGACTGTGCCGTCATCGGGCGTGTCAAGCCGCTCGACCAATTGATAGGCCTGGTTGCGGAGAACGGGCAGACCAGGATCCTGATTCACACGGAGGGTGAAGGCGATGTCCCCTGAAGTGAGGGGAGCGCCATCGTGCCATTGGGCGCCCGGCCGGATGTGCCAGGTCAGCTCCATGGTTCCATCAGCCTCCAGCTTCCAGAGGCCGTTTTCGACGGTCGGCGCGGCTTCGGCGAGCTGGGCCAGGCGCTGACCGCGGCTGCTGAGCACGGTCAACCCGGAGTTGACCAGGTCGACAACCTCGGGCCCGCCGCCCGCATTGGTGTTGGTGGGGTTCAGCTGCGTATAGAGAAAGGGCAGCGCGGTCTTGGTGACGGCCACCAGCGTTCGTGGTGGAGCGCTGCTCTGGGTCTGCTCAGACTGAGCTGGATTCGCGGACTTCGGAGCCGCGCAGGCTGTGAGCAGGCCCGCGCAGAGGAAGACGAGAACCGCGCGCGTTAAGCGCCACCTGTCCAGGCAAGCATGGTGTCCCGCGCACTCGGGTCTCCCGCGCCTGACCAGGTCGTCTTGTTGCTGCCCGACTCGCGGCGGAAGGCGATGTAGGGATCATTCTTGGCGGGATCGCGCACGATGCCTAGGGGCTCCTCGCCGCGCTCCACCTTCTCGATGTTCTCCAGCAAGACGTTGTGGAAGAGCATGACGCCCTTGTCTGACGTGGCCGGGTGCTCCAGGGTGCGATCGCTCACCGGACCCTGCCCGATCCAGGCCATCTCATCCTGCATGAGGATCTGGGGGGCGTCCGCACGCCCGAAAGCGTCATACATGACCTGGAGGCGGCGGGTGGGAATCGCCTCCTGGGGTGACTCATCGTCCTTCCGCGGCCGCCCCAGCAGCACCGTATGCATCGTGTGGGTATCGTCCATGGGCACCCGCATCTGGTAGCTGAAGGTGGTGCCGGGGCCCTGGACCAGGGTGTAGGGAAAGACGACCGGATGGCCAGTAGTCCAATCATCCGCGTCTTCCGGTTCTCCTTCGATCAGGCGCCGCTTGTAGATGCCGTACTCGAAGCGATCGAAGTCGATCTTCAGATGGCGTGCGACGTGGATACGCTGGTCCATGCCATGCTTCTGGTAGTAGTAGTCACCGTAGTAGCCATGTAGGTGCTCGAAGTGCACTGGATCCATGGAGTTGTCCATGCATTGCACCCAGTTCACGGGCAGGATCTTGAAAGTCAGGGTGCGGATCAGGTTATCCAGAACCAGGCCCTGCCAGCGTGGCAGGAGCGGACGCGGCTCGGGGCCCAGGTAAGCCCACACCAGTCCGCCCAGGACCTCAGTCGGATAGGCCGTCACCTTGAGCGGAAGACAGGCCGGCTCGAAGGGCATATCGATCACATGGCCCTCGGTGTCGTAGGTCCATCCGTGGTAGCAGCAGCGTAGGCCGTTGTCCTGCGGAATACCGTAGGCCAGCGAGACGGCCCGGTGGGCGCAGCGCTCGGCGAGCAGGCCAATCCGCCCTTGGCCGTCTTTGAACAAGGTCAAGTTCTCGCCAAGTACCCGGATCGGCTGCACCGGCTCCTGGTCAAGCTCCGACACCGCTCCGACCGGCCACCAGTAGCGCCGCAGGAGATTCCCGCCAGGTGTGCCAGGCGTCGTCTGGGTCAGTCGCTCGTTAAGCTCTTTCGTAATCATTCGGCTGGACCCCCGTCCCGTTTGACGGCCGGTTGCTTGCTGCACCCCTCAGGTGCCAGCCCCCGAGCCCGCTACGCTTATCTTCGGGCCATTGTACGCCTAGTGCTCCATCAAGGTTGGTTTGATGCGCGCGTAGGGGCGACGCATGCGTCGCATGCGGGTGAGGCAGGCCTGACCCCTACCGGCGCAGGGGATGCTGGTCTGGTGGGAGATAATCGGCGTATGCAGCTGATCGATGGAAGGCCCGTTTACTCCGCGACCGACCTGGTGGGCTATCTGGCCTGCGAGAGTCTCATTGCGCTCGACCGTGCCGCGCTCGCGGGCCTGGTGAACGCACCGCATCTTCGGGATCGTGAGCTCGAAGTACTCCAGAAGCGAGGCTTCGAGCACGAGCAGCGCTATCTCGATGAGCTGAGCAACCAGGGTCGCTTGGTGGTCACGATCAAAGGCGATGAGGCCGCGAGTCACCCGCAGCACTTGCAGCAGGAGGCCGCCCTCACCCGGGCAGCCATGGCCAACGGTGCGGACATCATCTACCAGGCGACATTCTTCGACGGCACGTGGGTCGGCCACGCCGACTTCTTGCTACGAGTCGAAAGCCCGAAACGCCCCAGCAAGTTCGGGCCGTACCACTACGAGGTTGCCGACACCAAGCTGGCCCGTCATGTGAAAGCGAGCGCGCTGCTCCAGATCTTGAGCTACGTCGACCAGTTGGAAGCTCTCCAGGGTGTCCGGCCCGAGCGGATGCATGTTGTGTTGGGGGGCAATCCCCGCCGAACCGAAAGCTTCCCAGTGGATGACTATTCCGCCTACTACCGCATGGTGAAGGGCCGCTTCTATGAGGCTGTTGGACCGGCGGCTCTGGCACCCGGTTATCCACTAGAGAGCGCACCTGATCCCGTCGACCATTGCGATGTCTGTCGTTGGGCCAAGGACTGCCGTGACCGGCGGCACGCAGACGACCATTTGAGTCTGGTGGCCGGCATCAGCAGGGCCCAGCGGCGTGAGCTGACCGGGCGCGGTGTATCCACGCTGGAGTCACTCGCCCACCTGGTCGTGCCCGTCAATCCGCCTCCCCAGCGGACCAGTCAGTCCGCCCTTAGCCGCGTGCGCGACCAGGCCCACATCCAGGCGGAAGGGCGAGCGGCGGGGCGAATGCTTCACCAATTGCTCCCCATCGAAGTCGACAAGGGCCTGGCGATCCTGCCCCCTCCTTCGCCAGGCGACCTGTTCCTCGATCTAGAGGGCGATCCCTACGCGTTCGATAACGGCCTCGACTACTTGTTTGGTGTCTTGGAGCCCTCGGTGCGGGACCCGGAGGGCGAGCCCCTGTACCACAAATTCTGGTCGACCGATGACGAGGACGAATTTTCCCTGGCAGGGGAGCAGATTGCATTCGAAAAGACGATGGATTTGATCATGGACCGACTGGAACGTGATCCCGACCTGCACGTCTACCACTACGCGCCCTACGAACCAAGCGCTTTCAAGCGCCTCATGGGCCGGCACGGGACCCGAGAAGCCGAGATGGATGCACTACTGAGGGGTGGGGTGTTCGTGGACCTGTATCACGCGGTTCGCCAGGGTCTGCAGGCCTCTGTCGAGAGCTACTCGATCAAGAAGCTCGAGCCTCTCTACGGACTGGTGCGGACAGTGGAGCTGCGAGAGGCGGGCGAGAGCATTGCCGAGTTCGAAGAATGGTTGGAGCTCGAAGCAGGGGCGCGTCCCGGTGCCGAGAACCTGGATCGGATCCTTCAATACAACCGCGACGATGTTCTGAGCACCTGGCTGCTGCGGGATTGGTTAGAAGCCCTGCGAGGCGAGGCAGGTGAGGACGTGCCGCGGCCCGGACCACGAGATGGTGATCCCACCGAAGACCTGGCTGAGAACCTCCGGATCACCGCCGAGCTGGCGTCGCGCTTGAGCGCTGGGGTGGATCCGGACGCTGATAAACGGAGCCCCGAAGAGCATGCCCGATGGCTGTTGGCGCAGCTGTTGAGCTGGCATCGGCGGGAAGAGAAGGCGAGCTGGTGGCTCTTCTATCACCTCATTCAGGATTTGACCGAGGATGAGCGGATCGATACCAAGGAAGCACTCGGCGGTCTGGAACTTCTGGAGGTGGTCGTCGAGGCGAAGTCGAGCAAGACTTTTCGTTACCGGTTTCCGGACCAGGAGCACCCAATCGATCTGAAAACCCAGGTGGTTGACCCACGCACCGGTCGATCGGCGGGCCAGATAGCAGGGCTCGACGATGCCGCGCGCACTATCGATCTGCGTCGTTCCGCGGCGCTGCAGTTTGAGGCGCATCCCCTGTCGCTGGTGCCTCGGCCCGGTGTGCCAACGCAGGTGCTGCGCGACAGCCTTCTGCGCCTGGGTGCGTCGGTAGCGGACCACGGAATAACCGGCACCGGGCCGTATCAGGCCGCCCGTGACCTGCTGCTGCGCGTCCCGCCCCAACTTCGCTCCAGGATTCCTCCCCACTCTCAGGAGGGAGTGGGCGAGAGCCAGACTCCCTCCCCCCGCGCGGGGGAGGGTTGGGGAGAGGGGGAACCTCCGCTGAAGCAGCCCGGCGAGGATGCCGTTGAGGCTGCTTGTCGATTGGTGCTCGACCTGGATGATTCGGTACTCGCCATTCAGGGACCGCCGGGCTCCGGCAAGACGTACACCGGCGGGCACATGATCGCCGCATTGATCGCCGCCGGCCATAAGGTCGGGATTACCGCCAACAGTCATAAAGTAATCAGCAACCTCCTCCAGGCCGCGTGTGCGGCGGCGTCGCATCAGGGGGTAGACCTGCATGCGATCCAGCTTGCCAGTGACGGCGTTGCCTGCGACGACGACCGGGTCCAGCGTGCCCAGGCCAACGAGGAGGTTGCGGGCGCGCTGCAGGATGGTTCGGCGAATTTGGCGGCCGGAACAGCGTGGCTGTGGGCCCGAACAGAAATGGCCGGGTCCGTCGACGTGCTGATCATCGATGAGGCCGGTCAGTTCGCGCTAGCCAACGCGCTGGCGGTGGCGCCCGCCGCACGGTCATTGGTGTTGCTGGGTGATCCTCAACAACTCGATCAGCCATCGCAGGGGGTGCATCCGCCCGGAGCGGAAGCTTCGACCCTCGGACACCTGCTGAACGGCGAGCCGACCATGCCGCTGGATCGAGGGCTATTCCTGGAATCGACCCGGCGCCTCCATCCCAACGTCTGTACGTTCACCTCGGAAGCCTTCTACGAGGGCCGCCTCCATGCGCACCGAGGGCTGGAGAATCAGGCCCTCAAATCGTCGACGCTCGACGAGGCGGGACTCTGGTGGGTGCCAGTCACACACACGGGGAACGACAACCGATCAGATGAGGAAGCGGAGGTTGTCGCTCGGCTGGCCCGCGACCTGGTCGAGGGACCTGCGTCTTGGATCGATGCGCACGGCAAAGAGAAAAAACTCGGCTGGAAAGATGTGCTGATTGTGGCGCCGTACAACGCGCAGGTGGCGGCGATCAACCGTCTCCTCCCAAAACAGGCGCGTGTCGGGACGGTGGACAAGTTCCAAGGACAGGAAGCGCCGGTCAGCATCTATTCAATGGCCACCTCCACTCCCGAGGAAGCTCCGCGTGGCATGCCGTTCCTGTACAGTCGCAATCGCCTCAACGTCGCGACCTCTCGCGCCCGCTGCGCCGCCATCGTGGTGTGCTCGCCCGAGTTGTTGGGAGTGCAAGCGCGGACTCCGCAGCAGATGCGGCTCGCCAACGCGCTATGTCAGTTCGTCGAGCAAGCCCGGGTGTTGGACGTTCCAGCCGCCATCGACTAAGCTGAGGCGCTCGGGTCTTGGGTAAGGAGGCGGGGATATGGCGAAGATTGTGCTCGGAATCGGAAGCTCGCATGGGCCCACCATGCGGACGCGGCCCAATGAGATTGAGACGCTCGGGAAGAAAGACATCGACGACCCTCGCCTCGACTACCAGGCGCTGCTCAAGTGGGCGAAACCTGACGTCGCGAAAGAGCTGGTGCCCGAGGTTTGGGAGGAAAAATACGGGCGCTGTCAGGATGGGATCGCCAAGATCGGCAAGCTGCTGGCCGAGGCGGCACCGGACACCCTGGTTGTCCTGAGCAACTTGCACGGCCAGAC
>DASXTD010000465.1:0-5449 GCA_036505655.1 Chloroflexota bacterium | reverse complement strand
ATTGGTGCCTTTCTACGGGCGCGGCGCCGGCGGGACGGCGGTTTACGTGGAATTCCCGGGCTCGCCGATGATGGCCCACATGTCGGTCTTCCCCCCCAAAAGCTACAAGAAGGGCCATCGGCACGGGGCGGGGTTCGTGATCGTGATCCCGGTCGGCGAGGGCTACTCGGTGATGTGGCCCAATAACGAGGCAGAAAAAGTCGTCATTCCCTGGCACGAAGCCAGCTGTTTCGTTCCACCGGCCCGCTGGTACCACCAGCACTTCAACGTGAGCGAGGCCGCCGATCGCTACCTGGCCATTCATCCGCCGCGGGGTCTGGCCTACGGTGGCGAGCGGGTTTTGGATCCGGCATCCGACCAGATCGAGTACCCCGACGAGGACCCCTGGATTCGCCAGAAGTTCGACTCCGAGCTGGCGAAGAAGGGCCTGAAGTCTGTAATGCCCGAAGCGGCCTACCAGGATAAGAACTTCGAGTGGGAGTACTCCTCCTCCTAGGCCGGGTAGCGCTACTCGTCCAAGAAGCGCGCGCGATAGCGCGGGTCGGGAAGCGGACAAGCGTCGTATCGGCCGAATAGCCGATACCGATTGTGCGCGATGAGGTCGTAGGCCCAATCGACCACGCCTCGGGGAAGTATTCGGAAGACGTGCGCCCAGCGCCAGTGTCCACCCAGGCCTTCCAACACCACCAGGGCGGCGTCGCCCTTCACGTGCAGCCTCGGCACCGCGCCGTCGTAATCACTCACGACTAGCACCGTGGTAAGTCGCCCCGAATCTTCGCCGAAGCGCTGGGCGATCGAGCAACCGAGAGGGCTCTGCAAGGACGCGAACTGGAACCGCTCGGCAGAGTCGTGGGCGAGTACGAACCGATTGAAGCGATCGCACAGCCCGCAGAGTCCGTCGTAAAGGATGAGGTGCATCTCGCCTCGATGTTAGCCCGATGGTATAAGGTGGGCACAATTGGCGAAGAGTGAATGCAGGAGGAGCGGATGACTCAGACACAGCCCGAGGTGCGACGACGTTACCAGCGAGGCGTGGATACGCCGTACCAGAAATGGCAAGCAGGCGAAGGGATTCCGGTCCATAAGGGTTCGGCGATTCCCGACCTGTACAACCTCGAGCTGGACTTCTGGCCTCGGATGGGTCAGAAGGCTGCGTTTGCTAACCTGGCGGACCAAGAGTATGACGACGGCTGGGTGATTGAAATCGCTCCCCGCGGACAGACGGAAGTCCAGCATCACGTCTTCGAGTCGAGTGCGCTGGTCCTGGAAGGTCGGGGCGCCACCACTTTCTGGCAGCCCGGCAAGCCCAAGCAGACGGTGGAGTGGCAGCGGGGCAGCCTGTTCGCGACGCCCCTTAACTGCCACTATCAGCACTTCAATCTGGATGGGGACAAGCCGGCCCGGCTGTGGGCCGTCGGTTCGCTGCCGATGATGCTCAACTCTGTGCGCGACGAGGACTTCATTTTCAACAACCCGTATGTGTTCCGGGACCGCTACGACGGCGAGGAGAACTACTTTACGGACGCGGGCGCCTTCGATGGCCGCTCTTGGCGGACGAACTTCGTGCCCGACGTGCGGTCGTTCCAGCTACGCGGCCACGAGGGCGACGAGTACAGCCGAGGGATGGGCGTCCAGAGCATCCAGTTCATCCTGGGGCGCAACTCGATGCAGTGCCACATCAGCCAGTGGCCCAGCGGAACCTACAAGAAGGCCCACTGCCACGGGGTTGGCGCGCACGTCACGATTTTGAACGGCCACGGATTCACTCTGCTGTGGTCGGAAGGTGTGCCCTACCAGCGCATCGACTGGAAGGACGGCACGGTGCTCTGCCCACGTGAGGGCGAGTACCACCAGCATTTCAACACCGGCAGCGAACCCTGCTCATTCCTTGCCCTGCGGATGGGCGAGCTGGACTGGAAGAAGGTCGGCGGCGAGGCCATCTACAAATCGGAATACCGGGTGGGCAGCGACTCGGACCAGGGCGGCATCCCTTACGAGTTGGAAGACCCCTGGATCTACGAGGCCTGGCTGCAAGACTGCAAGAAGAATGGGGTTGACCCAGTACTGCCCCGTCCGGCCTACGTGAACGGGAAGGGTTGAGCTATGGCCATACTTACTCCGCTCGACCTGCAGCAGATGAAGCGCGACGGCAAAAAGATTGCCGCCGCGGTGGTTTACGAGTACCAGATGGCCAAGATTTGCGAGGCCGCCGGCGTAGACGTGCTTTCGGTGGGTGACAGTTTGGGGCGCAATGTCCTCGGCCAGGCCGGTGTAGATGATTGCACGGTGGACGACATGATCCCGTTCGCGCGTGCCGTTGTGCGGGCTCGTGAGCGCGCCGTCGTGAGCGTGGACATGCCGACCACGCCGTCTCGATCAGGCCCGGCGGCGGTCGCCGCGGCCTCCAAGCGCTTTAAGGATGAGTGCGGCGTCGACATGGTCAAGGTGGACATTCGTACCCACGAGGAAGAGCTTTTCGACGAGGTCCCCGCCATCGTTGCGTTAGGCCTCTACGCGTATCCGCAGATTGGTTACCCGACCCAGGGCCCGAGCACCGGGATCGTAAGTGGCCCGCATGTCCTCGAGCACGTCATGAAATGGGCTCACAAGATCGAGGACGCGGGCGCCGCGATGCTCGACCTCACCAATGTGCCGCCCGACGTATACGCCGAAGTGTGCAAGAGCTTGAAGATTCCGGTGATCGGGGGCCAGGCGCCGCCTATGGCCGACGGCAAGATCCAGGTGGCCGTGAGCGGACTCGGCTACTTCGCGGCCCAAATCGACCGCGCGGCCGATAATCGACCCAACATGGCCAAGTTCGCCTACGACGGGATGAAGCGCTACATCGACGACATCCACGCAGGCAGGTGGACCACCGGCCAGTAAGCGGCGGAGCTAGCCTGCGCGCACATCCAGAAGGACGCCGTCGGGATCGCAAAGCTGGAACTCGCCGTAATGGCACTGGCTGAGTAGCTTCACACGCGCCTCAGCCTCGTCGCCCTTTTTGGGCCGGGGAGCCATGGCAGGGTTCTTCTCGATTAGAGCCGCCAGGTCGGAACGGAATGCGTCCATGTCCTCAACCACGAAACCAATGTGCTCAGAGGCTGGTCGCTCGATGCCGCTCCCAGCGTAGTCTGTGATGTGCCAGGGAGCCACCACGAGTGTCATCTGGCCATCAGTGAGGTAATGGTTCGGGTCGCCGGTCGGCTTCTCGCGCGGCGTTAGCCCCAGGACGTCGATGTAGAAGCGGGCTACCAGCTCGGGATCGACGGTCCGCAAAAAGATGTGATCGATGTGGCGTGGGTGTACCCCGTTTGAACTCTGGTCGTAAATGCCGCGCCGATTCTCCATGCCGGCCTGGGAGAGATCGAACACGTTGCCGGCCGGGTCGTGCATTCCGATCCCGGCGAAGGGTCGATTGGTCGGTCGCTTGAGCCACTCAATGGTCGGGAAATCGTCCTGGACGCGCGCGAAGATGGCATCGACGTCGTCGACCTCGAACCCGAAGTGGTCCAGGCCACCCTGGCGGCCCGGGGCCCGGTTGTTCACATTAAGCCCGACGTACCCGTCGGTGAGGGAAACGGCGCCCTCGGCTCGCCCATCGCCGGTCATGCCGAACAATGTCTCGTAGAACTGCCCCAGCAACGTGTGGTTCTGGCTCACGATGGCTACGTGCTTGAGTCGGGCCGGCATCAGCTCACCTCCTGATAGTCTGCGTTTATAGCACGCGCGAGCCGTAACCGCTCGACCACTATTTGGGCC
This sequence comes from Chloroflexota bacterium, assembly GCA_036505655.1. Lineage (GTDB taxonomy): Bacteria > Chloroflexota > UBA6077 > UBA6077 > SHYK01 > DASXTD01. The sequence goes on along the minus strand of DASXTD010000465.1, from coordinate 1,687 downwards.
GCATCTCCGAGGACGAATTGACGACGGCGTGGATGTTTCGCGCAAAGTCGATCGCGCCTTGAGTGGACATGCCGAAGGCGGTCTTCGCGTATTCCTTCACGCCTCGAACCGCGATGGGCGGCGCCGTGAGAATCGCCGCTACTGTCGCCGCCACCCGCTCCTCTAGCTCCGCCGCTGGGACCACGTCGCTCACGATTCCGTAGGAGAGCGCCCGCTCGGCGCTGACCACCGCCGTCGAATAGACGAGATAGGTGAAGGCCTTGCGCGGGACGCGATCGATGAAGGAGGACATGACCATGGTGGGCAGGATGTGGTGCCCCATCTCCGGCACCTGGAAGGTTGCCCGATCGCTAGCGAGGGTGATGTCGCAGACGGCGGCCACCGCGCACCCGAAACCCAGGGCGCGGCCCTGCACCACACCAATTACGGGCACGAGCGAGTTGCGGATGGCGCCGTAGGTGTTGAAGATCACGTCGTTGGCACGCTTGCGGACCTGCGCCTCGACCGGCCCCGGCGGTTGCGGCTGACCCATGGTGGCGCGGCCGATACAAAAATCGCTGCCGGCGCCACGGAGCACGATACATTGGGTGCCATCTTCGCTCGCCTCGCCGATTAGCCGGGTTACCTCCAGCGCCATTTCGTCGGTGGCTCCGTTGCCTTGGTCGGGGCGATTCAGGGTGATCTCGAGCACGCCGTTTTCGCGTCTGGACAGGACGTCCGCCATCACGCGCCTCCTTGGTGGTTTGCGACCCGCCCGCTAGTTGGACCCGGGAGTATGATGCCGCAGGGCTGGCGAAGGCTGCCTATGCCGGCTCGCAACTCAGGGGGTGCGGCATGCGAAGCGGCCTCGTGTCCGGTGTGATTGCTCTCGTGATTGGCGCCACGGTGGCGTGTGCTCCTCCGGCGGCTGCACCCACCACGCAGCCGGGGGCCGGTGGAACTGGTCCAGCTGCGAGCAAGACACTCGATATGGCGGTCCGCTACGAGGTCAACGACCTGCTCCCCAAACGGACTGGCGGCGCCGCGGCGACGTATTCGAAGCGCGCCTTCAACGCGATGCTGGCGCTCGTGGATAGCCAGGCAACGGCGCGTCCCTATCTGGCGGAGTCATTGCCGCAGCTGAACCAGGACACCTGGCAGGTCACCCCCGACGGCCATATGACCACCACCTACACCCTCCGGCCAAACCTCACCTGGCAGGACGGGAAGCCCCTTACCGCGGACGACTTCGTGTTCGCCTACCAGGTCTACAGTGAGAAGGCGATGGGGGGGACCTTCATCTCGTCGCCCCAGGATCAAATTGAGGAAATTACGGGCAAGGACGCTCGGACCCTGGTCATTCGTTGGAAAGCGCTGTATCCCCAGGCCGGAACGCTCGCCTGGCAGGCCCTGGACCCGCTGCCCAGGCACATCCTGGAGTCATCTTTCGCCACGGTGCAGCAGGATGCCACCAACCTGGAGAAGTTTCTCGCCCTGCCTTTCTGGACCACCGAGTACATTGGCGCGGGCCCCTTCAAGCTGAACAAATGGGAGCCGGGCACCAGCCTGGACGGGAGCGCATTCGACGGCCATGCGCTGGGCCGACCGAAGATCGACCACGTCGTGATCCACTTCATCCCGGACGAGAACACCGTGTTGACCAACGTGTTGTCCGGGGCGATCCAGCTGGCCGGCGACACCAGCATTC
>DASXTD010000464.1:0-3759 GCA_036505655.1 Chloroflexota bacterium | reverse complement strand
AACGCCAGCAGCAGCCCGAGAACGCCCAGCACGCCGCCGGCCGCGAGCAGCGCCGTCGCTCTCGCGACGATGGCGATCGAGCTGAGGACGATCCCCAGTTGGAAGCCAGCCTCCGCCATCTCGAAGACCCGATGCCGACTCTCCGCGGTATCACGCTCGTGTTCGAGCTCCTGGGCGTGCGGCAGCAAAGCATCCTGGTTCGGCCGGTATTTCTCCGCTACGGCCTGCTCGAGCGTGGCGGCTCGCTGGTTGGCCGACGCCTCATTGGGCGAGCCAGCCGCGACGATGCGCAGCAGGGCTGCATCGTCCTCATTGATATGGCGCTTGAGCGAGTTGGCCTGGAACTCGTTGTACGTATCCGAAGCCTTCTCTTGCGACAGGATCGCCTCCGTGGCGGCTCGATTGCCTGCCAACGATGAAATAGCCAGGAACGCCGCCAGGATTGACACAAGCACCGCGGCCCGCCTGCCAAAGGCTTCACCTTCCTGGGCGGCCTCCTCGCCACGTTCCACGCGCTCCAGAAGCTCTCTGGTTTCCATCGTCATCTAGTTCCTTCGAGCAGATAGAAGCATCTGCCCTCCTCAGTCGCCGAACGGCTCCAGCCATTCTTCGTGTATTTCGGCGAACACCTTGTCGGTCGACGAGCCCCCGAACAGTTCGGCGACGCCAAATTCGACCGTGTACATAAACGGATAGGCGTCCCGGTGGTCGCGGGGGTTGTCGATAACCCCGCGCAGCGCGGTGATCAACCCAGATTTGCCCCTGAGATAGTCCGGCGTCCGAGGATTGCCGCCCGGGCACGCGATTCGGACCCGAACCTGGTCTCCGTTTTGAAAGCGATGCTCGTCCTGCGTCATCCTCAGGCGACGGGCTGGCCCGGCTGCAGAGCGGGAGCGGCTCCAATAACGCTCTCGCGCGTCACCAGTTGGGCCAGCTGCTCTTCGGTCCACCCTTCGGTGCCGTCCGGGCGCTCGGGCAATACCATCCAGCGCACGTCCGAGGTGCTGTCATAGACCCGCACCTCTTTGTCATCGGGAACGTTCAGGTCGAACATGTCCCTAATCGTGCCCCTTGGATCGCGAACGATTCGCTCGCGATAGATCTCATGCTTGTACCACCAGGGGGGCTCGCCGAGCAGATCGTAGGGGTAGCACGAGCACAGAGTGCAGACCACGATGTTGTGGACCGCACTGGTATTCTCGGCCACCCCGAGGATGCTGCCGGACCGACCCGGAGGAATGTCGAGGTCCCGCAGCGCCAGGCGCCCCTCGCTCAGCAGCGCCTCCTTGAACTCGGGATCCACCCACGCCCGGGCCACAATTCGGCCGCCGTTCCAGGGACCCGCGAATGTGCCGTTGGCCCGCCGCAGCTCCAGCTGCTCCTGAGTCAGCTTGCCCGACGCCATCAGGGCTCGCCGCAAGACGTCGATGACGAACATGCCTTCATCGAGCTCGCGGTTCAGCTGGTTGATCCGCTGCTCCATGCTGCCCTCGTGAGTCCGCTTCGCGATGCGGAAGAACGCGTCGTACGTGCCGCTCTCTTTTCTGGTGTCGTCGATCACCACATCGACGGTGCCCGGGTCAGCGGTCGTGGCCGCGATGGACCGCACGTACTCATCGAGGCGGTCTTCGAGCGTGCGGATCCGCTGCTCCAGCTCATCGTGCACGTGATCGTGTGGTTCAACCTCGTTCTCTACCCGGGCAACGGGCGAGCCGTCCTCTGCGCCCGGAACCGCCTTCAGGAGGTCGTACAGAGGCACGCTCCCTCTTCGAATGTAGTAGAGGACGCGCGGCTCCAGGCGCTTCGCTCGGTAGTACTCGAAGTCTGCCTCCACCGCTTTGAGGTGAGCTTCAAAATCCTTCATGTGAGAATCGACGTGGACAGGGACCTGGGTCATGTCGTCTTCTCCTGAAGGCTGTCTGGTCGCCACACCCAGTCTTGAATTGCGCACAGGATAGCATTACCCCAATTGATTTCGCCTGCTCTGATGCGGTCGAGGGAGTTGTGCGCAGCCAGCAAACCAGTTAGAAACCTTTACTCGACCAAACTAGCCTTTGTAGTGTTGACCCCTGAAGCACATTCGCGGCGGAGGAAGCTATGTCCGAGCTTGACGACGTGATGGACGAGGTCGCTCTGGCCAACCGCATGCTATTCGAGATGGGACTGGCCGACTCATCGACCATCGAGCGCGGACACGTGAGCTTCCGGGTCCCCAGCCAGCCCGATCGCTTTGTCATCAAGGCGCTCGGCCCGGCGCTTTCCATGACCCACAAGGACCACATGGTCGTCGTCGATCTCAACGGCTTCAAAGTCGACGGCCCGAAAGAGCTGAACCTCCCCAACGAGGTCAAGATGCACTCCTGCATTCTTCGCGAACGACCCGACATCAACTCAGTAGTGCACGTCCATCCCCGCTACACGGTCCTGATGAGCGTGTTGCAAGAGCAGTTGGGTCCGATGTGCATCGAGGGGATGCAAATGTTCGCCAAGCCGATGCCGATGTTTCCCAGCCCGCGCTTGATCATCCGCGAGGAGGACGGCACCGAGGTCGCGAAGCTGCTCGGTGATGGGGAAGCGATCTTGCTGCAAGGTCACGGCGCGGCGACCGTGGGAGCCGACATGGAAGACTCGGTCACCAATATGCTGCTCCTGGAGGAGCAGGCCCGCATGAATTACCTGGCCTTCTGCGCGGCCGGCCGCGACCACCCAGTGATCCGAGGCGAGCAGATGGCCGACTTCGGGCGCAATATGCGCTTGCTCGGCGAGCAGGCTCACCTAAAGCCCGACGTGGCGCCCACTCCACGCAAACCCAGCGGTATCTGGCTGCACTACGCGCAGCTGGCGGAGCGCAAGTAGAGGGCCCGGTCCTGCGCGTTTCTGGGGGGATCCGCCCCTGGCAGGCCCGCCTGCCGTTCTTCTACGGCTGGATCATCGTCGCGATTGGGTTTATCGCCTCCACCTTCAGCATCGGCCTGACCTGGGCGGCTGGCCTCCTGGTCGTACCGATGGGAGCCGAGCTCCATTGGAGCCGATCCGCCTTCTTCTTCGCCGTGAGCCTGCGCGGCTGGATAGGCATCATCCTGACTCCCCTGGTCGGACCTTACCTGGATCGGCCGAACGGCCCCCGCATCCTGGCCTTGATCGGCGGGGTCATCAACACCGTCAGCCTGCTGCTGATCCCCTGGGCCGTAAGCGATTGGCAATTCACGCTGCTGTTCGGAGTGCTGGGGGGAGTCGCCCAGGCGGCCCAAGGCGGCCTTACACCTGCCACCGTGCCCAAGTGGTTCGTGAGGCAGCGCGGTTCGGCAGTGGCGATCTCGACGCTGGGCGGTTCGGTCACCGCGGTTATCCTACCGCCACTCATCGCCGTAGTCAGTGATGCGGCCGGTTGGCGGGCGGCCTGGCTCGCTCTCGCGGCCGGCGCCTTTCTCCTGGGCACGCTGCCCACGCCGCTGCTCCATCGTGAGCCCGAGGATCTGGGCATGCTGCCCGACGGGGGACCCAGGCGTGAGCCCGAGCAGCGCTCAGTTCCTACGCCTCGCGCCGATGAGCCCGCCTTCACCCGCGACGAGGCGCTCCACACCAGCGCTTTTTGGATGCTCTTGATCGTGATCGCCATCGGCTCACTGGCCAACAACGGCATCCCGGCCACGCTGGCGCCAATCTTCGTTGACCGCGGCTATGCCTTCGAGATCGGGGCTGCGTCGCTGGCCTGGTACGGAGTCGGATCCATCGTTACGAAGATCGTGTGGGGCTGGA
>DASXTD010000463.1:0-3120 GCA_036505655.1 Chloroflexota bacterium | reverse complement strand
AAGTTGAGAGGCGTCGATTCGTCTTGTCGCAGCGGCGCCGCGACGGCCAGGGCGGCCGGAAGGCCGACTAGCGCCAGAAAGCCTAGGAGGACCGACGACGCAGTTAACTCAACATGTTTCGCTTGACGAAGTCTATCCATCCCAGTTCTGACCGCCGGATCGTTGCACCGAGAGCCGCCGTCAGACGAGCCGAAGTCTACCAGTCATAGCGCCTGAGCGCATGTGCAGAAATACACATCTTCCTATCCACATTTCCGTCGCACACCGATATGGCATCAGGGTTTTGACGAGCCTGCGAAAACGTGATATGACGCAGGCCAGTTTGAGTTGAGATAAAACGACTGGCAGGTTCCGGGCAAAGGGAGAGAGAGCTGATGGTATTGACCCAGACCGAAAACGAAGAGATGACGCAGGTTGGGCCCGGCACGCCGGGGGGCGAGTTCCTGCGCCGGTACTGGCACCCGATCTCGGTGGCCGCGGACCTCACACCCGAGCGGCCTAAGAAGCGCGTCCGTATCATGGGCGAGGACCTGGTGCTGTTCCGAACGCCCGTGGAGACGGCCCTCACCCCTCCCTCTCCCGCTGCGGCAAGAGAGGGGGTAGTCGCCGCACCATGGACCGTGGCGGGCGAGGCAAGCGACGTTACGTATGGCCTGGTCAAGGAGCAGTGCTCTCATCGCGGCTGTTCCCTCTACTACGGCTTCCTCGAAGACGGCAATATCCGCTGCGCCTACCACGGTTGGATGTACGACAAGCAGGGCAAGATCGTGGAGACGCCCTTCGAGCCCGAGCAGTCGCTGCTCAAGCACACGCTCCGCCATCCTGCGTACCCCGTCATCAAAGTCCGCGGGCTCCTCTTCGCGTATATGGGCCCGGCGCCGGCCCCGATTCTTCCTCCCTGGGACGTCCTCGCCCGCCGAGACGGCACCCACGAGATCGGCGTCCACGCGGTGCTCAACGCCAACTGGCTGCAGATGTTCGAGACCAACGTGGATCCCACCCACAACACCTTCTTGCACAGCAAGTGGGGCTTCCTGGTGGGAATGCGCAAAGAGTTCAAGTTCGTCCCTATCGAGCTCGAGTTCGAGCGGTTCGAGTTCGGCATCGTCAAGCGTCGCGAGTTTGGAGGCGACGAGGCCTATAAGGAGGAGGGGCACCCCATTCTCCTGCCCAACGTCCTCCGCCATTCATCCGGCCACGGCCCTATCGATCTCCAATGGCGGACCCCGATCGACGACACGCACACCCAGACGTTCACGCTGGACTTTCGGCCGAGCAAGGATGGCAGCATTGCGGATTCGTCCGACGATCCGCCCTGGAAGTTCGATGCCCTCAAAGACGAAGAAGGCTACTTCACTATGAAGAGCTTCCCCAGCCAGGACTCCATGGCCTGGGAGACTCAGGGCCCGATTCGAGACCGCTCCCTGGAGCACCTGGGGATGTCGGACAAGGGCGTGGCTATGCTGCGCGAGCTCCTCAAGGAGCAGATCGATAAGGTGAAGCGCGGTGAGGAGCCCATGGGCGTGCTCCGCGACCCCGAGGAGTACGACATCATCTCTTTCTCCGCGTCGAAGTAGGTGGACAGGCGATGAAAGCGGCAATCGTAGCCCTGACCACATTGGTGCTATTGGCCGGCTGCTCAGGGCCGGGGAACAGCGCAACGAGCTCGACGAACCCCGCGGCCCCGGCGACGCCGAAGCGGATCACTGCCGCCATCATGAGTAATCCGCCCACCATCAGCGCCCAGGGCGTCCTGGCGGGCGGCGGCACTTACCCAGGCGGCGACGCACTGGTGAAGCTCCTCAACGGAAGCCTGACCGCCATCGACACCCAGGGCAATCGCCTGCCCGACCTAGCCGAAGAGGTGCCATCCCTGGAAAATGGGCTGTGGAAGGTATTCCCGGACGGTCGCATGGAGACGACCTGGAAGCTGCGTCCCAATGCGGTCTGGCACGACGGCGAACCGATTACGGCCGCCGACGTGCTGTTCGTGTACGAGCTCGAGCGCGACCAAGAGCTCCCGTTCTTCGCTGATCTGGGCTGGCGGTCCGCCCAGGACATCAGCGCACCCAATGATCACACGGTGGTCATTCGGTGGCGGCAGACGCTGATCCGCGCCGATGCCATGTTCAAAGAAATCCGGCCCCGCCATATCCTGGAACCAGCTTACCGCGCGGACAATCTCTCGGTACTCCAGCATCCGTATTGGACGGAACAGTACGTGGGGCTGGGGCCCTTCAAGGTAAAGGAATGGGTGAGCGGCAGCCACATCGTCGCCAGCGCCTACGATCAGTATTTCCTCGGCCGGCCGAAGCTGGACGAAATACTCATTCGCTTCATCCCTGAGCCCAGCACGATCATCTCGAACATCCTGGCCAGCGAGGTGGAGCTGACCATGGGCCGCAACATCTCGGTCCAGCAGGGGATGCAGCTCCGGGATCATTGGCAAAACGGTAGGATCGACATTGGCCTCACCAATTGGATCGCGCTGTACCCGCAGTTCATCAACCCGAACCCGCCCATCCTGGCCAATCGGGACTTCCGTAGGGCCGTCATCACAGCCATCGATCGGCAACAGATCATCGACACGCTGCTCTACGGCGCGGTGCCCCTCGCCCACTCGTTTCTGAGCCCAACGGAACCCATCTACCCAGCGGTCGAGCCGAGCATCGTGAAGTACGATTACGCCCCCTCGCAGTCAGCCCAGATGCTGGCTGGACTGGGACTCCAAAAAGGCGCGGACGGGCTGCTTCGCGACAGCTCCGGCCAAATGCCACCAGTCGAGGTCCGCACCAGCGCCGATGACGACACACATATCGCTGGCGTCCTGGCGGTTGTGGACGCCTTGAAGCGGGTCGGCATCCCCGCCGAGCCCTACTTCATCTCCCAATCCGAGCGCGGAGACAGGGCGGCGGATACGAGCTATGCGGCTTTGCGCTTGTGGCGGCTACCCAACGCGCCCGAAGACTTGACGCGCTATTCGAGCGCGCAGGCCGGCACACCAGAAAACCAGTTCCGCCAGACGGCCAATCGCGCTCGCTACATCAATGCGGAGCTTGATGCGCTCATCGACCGCTACATGACCACCATCTCGGAACACGACCGGGTTCCCTTCCTTGC
>DASXTD010000462.1:0-4255 GCA_036505655.1 Chloroflexota bacterium | reverse complement strand
CGGACACGCCCACCGGCCAGTGGCTGCGCAGGTACTGGTTCCCGATCCGCGCGTCGGAGGACCTGGACAAGGAGCCGGTGCAGCCGGTCCGTCTGCTCAGCGAGGATCTGACCCTCTTCAAGGACCTGCGCGGCAACGTGGGGTTGGTCGGTGACCGGTGCGCGCATCGAGCGGTCTCGCTCGCGTACGGCATCCCGCAGGACAACGGACTGCGGTGCTGCTACCACGGCTGGACCTACGACACCGAGGGCCACGTGGTTGATATGCCGTTCGAGCCGGCCTGCCTGCCGCTGAAGATCAAGTCATACCGAGTGCAGGAGATGGGCGGCCTGGTCTGGGCGTACATGGGCCCGGAGCCGGCGCCGTTACTCCCGCGCTTCCACGGGTTCGTGAAGGAAGGGCTGGATCGCCAGGTCTCGTTCAAGATGTTGCCCTGCAACTGGGTGCAGTGCATGGACAACTCAATGGACCCGGTCCACTTCGAGTTCCTCCACGCCGCCTACGGCAAGTACTACAACGAGAAAAAGGGCATCCAGCAGCCCATGAACCTGGCCCACCACATCAAGATCGATTTCGACGTCTTCGAGTACGGCATCTACAAGCGGCGGCTGCTGGAGGGCGAGCCCGAGGACTGCGACGACTGGACGATCGGGCATCCAGTCCTGTTCCCGTACATCCTTTACGTGAGTGGCTATCAGATCCGAGTCCCGGTGGACGACACCCACACGCTGCACATCGTCTATCGCTTCCCGGCCACGCCGGAGGGGCAGGAGTCCAAACCCATCGACATCCAGCATCTCGAGGTCGAATACAACAGCCTGGGCCTGGTGGACGCGCCCATCGTGATCAAGCAGGACGAGATGGGCTGGATCGGCCAGGGTCCGATCAGCGACCGCACCATCGAGCACCTGGCGACGTCAGACAAGGGGATCATCCTCTACCACAACCTGATCCTGGAGAACATCGCCAAGGTTGAGAAGGGTGAGGACCCGATGGGCGTGATCCGCGATCCAGCCAAGAACGAGCCCTACATCGAGCTGGGGATCGAGGGCCACGCGCGCCAGTCGTTCGCGCTCGTGCCCGGTCAGCGGGTCTGAGCTAGCTCCAGTCCCAGTCCTGGATGTTCCAGCCGAAGACGGCTTCGTCCGCGTCGGCGTTGGGGCCACGGATCGCTGATGTGTACGCGAAGGCGGAGAGCTCGTACATCAGCGGGATAGTGGGCAGGTCCTCGCTCATGACGCGGACCATCTGGCCGATGAGTCGCACGCGCTCGTTCTGATCGATGGTGCCCAGGAACGAGTCGGCCAGCCGCTCGAACTCGGGGTTGCTCCAGCCGGGCCGATTGGGACCGATCCAGCGGTTATCGGGAGTACCGATGTTGGACGCGGTGAACGCGGCCAGGTTGTACTCGCCGTTGCCCGTTAAATAGGAGAACAGACCAGGGAAGGTGGCGCGGGCCTGGTTGTCCGCCGCCAGCGCCGGGGGCATCAAAGATTCTTTGAAGTCGAAGCCGACCTGGCGCCAGCCACTAGCGAGGGTGGCGAGCTCGGCATCGCGATAGGGGCCCGCGAGCGTGTTCAGATCGACCTGCAGGTGACCATCTGTGCCACCTGCGTAGTAACCATCGGAGGCTTTCGTGTAGCCGGCGTCGGTCATCAATTGCGCGGTGGCCCGCGGGTCGAGCGGATAGCGCACCACGTCCTTATCTATCTGGGCTGCGAAGCTGGCTCGGGGTGAAATGAAGGGGACGTCGGACATTACCCCTTGCCCATTGAACAGGCCGTCATTGAGCGCACTGCGGTCGAGGGAATGCGCCAGCGCCCGCCGGACGCGGACGTCCAGCAAGGCCTTGGGGCTGACGACGTTCGGCCGGAGCTGGACGAATACACCGCGATAGTTACCGGGCCGCATGATGACCGTGCCGCCATTGTTCGGGGCCCATTGCTTGATCAGGGTCTGGCCTTCCTCAAAGCGGATGGAGCTATCGGTGGAGAAATCGACGTCGCCGCTGAGCAAGTTCGCCAACGCCACGTTGGAGTCGCTGATAAACACTAGCTTGAGGCGGTCGATCTTGGGCTTCCCGAGCGCATTCCCATCGAAGGCGGCGCCCTCGATGAAGGCACCGGCCTCCCAGCGAGTCAGTTTGTAGGGGCCGGCGCCGATGTACTCGGTGGTGAAGAAGGGCTGCGTGACCAGGCTGGTCGGATCCTTCTGGAAGGCGTCCTTGAGGATATGGGCAGGAAGGGGCGGCATCATGTCGACCGCCAGCACCGAGGCGTAGGGATAGGGGCGCTTCCAGTTGATGACTAGCGTGCGTGGGTCGGGAGCGGAGGCGTCGGCGATCAGGCTTTGAGGAGCGACGTTGGCAATGCCGATGTCGGACGAGCGGTAGACCTGCGAGCCGAACACGAAATCATCGGCGGTGAGTGGAGCGCCATCGTGCCAGGTGAGCTTGGCTTTCAAGTGATGGGTGGTCTGCATGCGGCCGTCCGGGGAGGTTTGCCAGTCGTCCGTATTGAGCTGAGGCAAAGCCTCGGCCAGGTAGGGTATCTGTTGGCCCTGGTTGTTGTATTTGCCGAGCGTTGCGTTGAACATGCTCTGAGTGCTGGCGAAGGCGGTGCCCACGCCGCTGCTCAGGACCTTCTGGGTCAGGGACGGCGGCTCGGTACGGATGACCATGTTGACGGGTCTGGTGGGGCGGGGAGCCGCGGGGGCGCTCGGACTTCCGCCGGATTGAGTCGTAGTCGGACTGGGCGCGCAGGCCGCGATCAGACATACCATTCCGAGCAAGAGTGCCAGCTTTTTCCGCACGCTCAGTGTCCCCTCACCAGACTGCCGTAGAACCGGTCGATCGAGACCAGCACCACGGTCCGCTGCTCTTCTTCCATAGCAGCGCCAAAGTCTTTCCAGGTTTCGGGCGCGCGGCCGCTCGCCGCGTACACCTTCCCCAGGAGATCAAGCAGCTTGGCCCGTTCCGTGTTCTTCCAACCATAAACCTCGGCCGGCCCTTCCACGGTGACGTAGCGGGTGTCGGCCGGGCGCAATACGGTGATCGTCGCCCGTCCGCGCTTCAGAGCGTTGCTGACTTTGACCGTCTCGCCTCGCGAGATGAACGCAACCTTGCCCTCATAAAGGCAGGCGCCTACCACCGTGGCCTGGGCCCGGCCCTTGGGCGATACCGTACTGACGATAGCCACGTGGTTCTGCTCGAGGAACGCGAGCGCCTCACTGAGTTCCATGGATTACTCCGGATTGGGATAAGGTACGGAGCAACATGATGCCGCAGGTGCAGTCAGGATGAAAGCCAGCTCCGTTATTGGCGCTTCTGTCCCGCGTGCCGACGGATCGGCGAAAGTCAGCGGGCGTACCGTCTACGCGGCTGACGTGAGCCTCCCGGGAACCCTCATCGGCAAGGTTCTGCGCAGTCCGTATCCCCACGCCCGCATCGTCCGCGTCGATGCGTCCGCGGCTCGCCGAGTCCCTGGAGTCCATGCGGTCGTAACCGGACCCGAGATCGCAGGCCACCTCTGGGGCAAAGTGATGCGCGATATGCCTGTTCTTTGCTGGGATCGCGTTCGATTTGTGGGCGATCGGGTCGCCGCGGTGGCGGCGGATACGGAAGCAGCGGCCGAAGCGGGACTGGAGGCTATCGTCGTCGAGTACGAAGAGCTCCCCGCCGTCTTCGACCCTTTGGCGGCACTCCAACCAGACGCGCCCCTCCTCCACGAAGACATCACACAGTACCAGGGGGCCCCGGCGGATGTCCTCGCTCTCGATCTCCACAATGGCTCGACTCGGCTGGCGTGGAGCAAGGGCGACGTGGAACGTGGGTTTGCGGACTCCGACATCGTCCGCGAGCACGTGTTTCGCATTCCCAGCCGACACCAGGGCTACCTGGAGCCGCATTCCACGCTCGTCGGTATCGACGATGACGGCCGCGTCCAGGTCTGGGCGGCCAGCAAGGCGCCCTTTCGCGTACGGACCCAGCTGTCCAAGGCCGCGGACATCCCCGAAGACCGGATCCGCGTCAACGTGGTTTCCGTCGGTGGCGACTTCGGGGGTAAGGGCGAGTCCCTCGATACGCCGATCGCTTATTACCTCGCGCAACAAGCGGGTCGGCCCGTACGAATCACTATGACCTTTAACGAAGAGTTGACGGCGGCTAACCCGAGCCACCCGACCGTGATTACCATTCGCTCGGGTGTCATGCAGGACGGGCGGATCAATGCGCGCAAGATGCAGATGGTCCATGCCA
>DASXTD010000461.1:0-2373 GCA_036505655.1 Chloroflexota bacterium | reverse complement strand
CGCCCTCAGCTGTCGGTGCGCGCAAGGGTCGGTCGAACCTTTACTCCCTGGCTCAAGGTAGGACACCGTGAGCCCCTTCTGGGCAAAAACGCGGTCCAACTCCCCATCGTCGTCGATGGCTGTCAGGTACAGGCCGACGGCTTCGCGGATGTTATTCTCGGCCTCTCTGGGCGTCTCGCCTTCGGTGGCGACGCCCAAAGCAGGGCAAAGCGCAAGAAATCCCTTAATGTCTGTTGCGGGCTGCACGGTGAAGGACAAGACCACAAACCGCTGGTACTGGTGCTCGACGTATCGATGAGTGGCAACGGTCACGTCTGTACTCTGTTCCCGCAGGTTCGATTTCTGCCGCGATTCACGAGGGTACCAGATTAGACATCATGGCGCTTGGCGGCACCACTGGCAATGAAAATTACCCCCACCCCAACCCTCCCCCTCAAGGGGGGAGGGGGTATTTTCAGGTTAGTTCCCCCCGGGGCAGGGCCCCGGCCGCGCCGTAGGAAAATTGGCTCCGAGATTGTGGCATAGACTGGGGTGCGCGCGTGGGCGGATACGGTCGGGTTACGTCTGGTGCATCGAGCCCGTAGGTTAGTTTGACCAGGGGGTCGCGCGGTACCGTTGCCTGTTGCTCCTTCGGGAAGCACGAACTTCAGAGTCTCATGATCGCGGCGCCTGCGCCCACGGGCAGCGAATCGTGTGAAGGAGGCGAAACCTGGATGGACCGACTGTATGACTGCTGCTGCGGGCTCGACGTCCACAAACAAACGGTGGTGGCCTGCCTGATCTCCCCGGTGACCGGGGTGGGGCAGACCAAGACGATCCGCACTTTTGGGACGACGACCGACGAGCTGGATGCCCTGGCAGACTGGCTGGTTGAGGCCGGCTGCACCCATGTGGCGATGGAGAGCACCGGCGTGTACTGGAAGCCGATCTACAACCGCCTGGATGGCCGGTTCACCGTCATCGTGGCCAACGCCCAGCACATCAAGACCATGCCGGGGCACAAGACCGACGTGAAGGACTGCGAGTGGATCGCCGACCTCTTGCAGCACGGACTAATGACCGCCAGCTTCATCCCGAACCAGGAGCAGCGTGACCTGCGCGATTTGACCCGGACAAGGACGACCCTGGTTGACGAGCGCAGCCGCTCGGTCCAGCGGCTGCAGAAGGTGCTGGAAGACGCCAACATCAAGCTCAGTGGGGTGGCCACCGACATCATGGGGGTCTCGGCTCGTCAGATGTTGGACGCCCTGGTAGCTGGCACGAGCGACCCAGCGACCATGGCTGAACTCGCCAAGGGACGCTTGCGCACGAAGCGGGCGGCGCTTGAGCAGGCCCTCACCGGGCACATGCGCGACCATCACCGGGCGTTGATCGCCATGCACCTGGCGCACATTGACTTTCTGGAGGAGCAGATTGAGCAGCTGAGCCACGAGATCGCGGAGCGACTGCGCCCTTTCGAGGAGGAGCTGCAACGGCTGGAGACGATCCCGGGCATTAAGCGCCGGACCGCGGAGGTCATCGCAGCCGAGATCGGCCTGGACATGAGCCACTTCCCGAGCGCTGGCCACCTGGCCAGTTGGGCCGGGATGTGTCCGGGCAACCACGAGAGCGCGGGGAAGCGGAAGACGGGCAAGACGCGCAAAGGCAGCAAATGGTTGCGTCGTGCCCTGGTGCAAGCGGCCCAAGCCGCAGCGCGGAAGAAGAGCTGCTACCCCTCGATCCAATATCGCCGCCTTATTGTGCGCGGCGGTCCCAAGAAGGCGCTGGTCGCCGTGGGGCATACGCTGCTCATCACGATCTACTATCTGCTCACCCGCAAGGAGGTCTACCATGACTTGTCCCCGCTTCAGCTCAACGACGAACTGCGCGCGCGTGCCAAGAAACGAGCCATGCAACAACTCGAAGCGATGGGGTTCGACGTGACCCTTGCCCCCAAATCGGTCGCAGCCTAACCGCTATTTTCATATCAGATGTGCTGGATGTGATGTCCAACGGTCTTTGGCGAGAGGAAGAGGTTGTCGGCAATCTGGCGGGTGGAGCGTCCGTGGGCCAGAAGGTCGAGCACTTCCACCTCGCGATCGCTCAATCCGGCCGGCAGGGCGCGCCGCCGTGGCATCCCCAGATGGCCCGCGGCACCCAACACACTGCTGACACCATCCTGGTCGAGTCGTCCCGCCTGAGCCTCACGACGGGTTTCTTCGGCAGCGGCTTCCGGCGCTAGGGCGGGCCGATGGGGGCGCGGCTCGATCTTGGTGTGGAAGAAATCGGCCGCGGCGATGATGCGCGCCCCGACCGGTATGGAGGACGCGGTGACCCCTCGGTGGTAGCCGGATCCGTCGAGGCGTTCGTGATGGAGCGCCGCCAGGGCGCCCA
>DASXTD010000460.1:0-3099 GCA_036505655.1 Chloroflexota bacterium | reverse complement strand
CTCGTTTTGGTATCGCGGGCCCTTGTGGCCCGCTCCGGCTTGGCGGGGGGGAAGCCCCCGCGCTACCCAGCCTACCGTGCATCATACCGGGCTCCCGGACCGCGAACGGCGCTCGGCCCAAACTTTCCGGCCCGCCTCACGGAGCAAGGCGCGATCCGCCTCGGTGCCGCTGGCCCTCGGAATCCTGATGATCGTCGTTTGGCCGTGAGTGTCGATGACCCCCCGCTGGGCCGGCCCCATGAGCTTTGGGTCTTCTCCCCGCTGCACGGCGCGGATGTCCTCACGCAGAAGCTTACGAACCATCGCTACGCCGGTATCGCTCCATCCCAGATGTTCCAGGTTATGCACGGCAATCGGCCGCTGACTGGTCTGGCCTTCGAAGTCGCCGGGCTGGCTCTGGCGTTCCTCGTAGGTCCGCTCCAGGGAGGTGCGGGGGCTCGCAAACCGCCACCGGCCGGCATGGACGCCTTCCATCTTTGCAGGCGTGTAAAGGAGCTCGAAGGAGGTCGTGTGGGTATCGTCCACCGGGATCGTCCATGTGGTGGTCCGCGGCGGATCAAATGGGATTTCGTTCTGCTCTTCGGCGACTGTGACAGCGCGGGCCACCTGATCGATGCTGGGCAGAATGTAGTCGGCGACTCTGATCCACACCAGATCCTCGCGCCCGATCCGACGCGTGTCGATGTAGAACATCCCGATCTCGGTCTCCTGATATTCGATCACATGTCCCTGTATCTCACCGCGTTGAGCGGCAACGTGCCGGTCCCAGGCGTCCAGGCCATCGCCGATGTAGTGGTCCAGGGAGGTATTCGCGTGCAAGCTGGGGCGGTGCTCGTCCAGCTCGGCTCGGCCTCCTTCTAGGCCGTGAAGGAACACCCGGTGCACCGGGTCCATGTTGTTCTCGGCCAACTGCAACCAGTTGCACGGAATGATTCCAGAAACATCCTGCTGCCCAACCGGATCCGCCCGATAGCCCTCAAGCTCGAATGTGTCGAAGATTGGGAACGGGGGCTCGCGCTCCGGCGGCCCCAGGTAGGCAAAAAGCAAGCCCTTGAACTCGCGAGTCGGATAAGCGCCGTGGTGCAGGCGATCTTTGTACGGCCCGTCCCCAGGTTCGCCGGGCGTGTCCAGCACCCGGCCGTCAAAGCGGTAGAGCCAGCCGTGATAGCAGCAGCGGATGCCTTCGCGTTCCACCGTGGCCCACTCCAGCGAGGTTCCGCGGTGACTGCAATGGAGCGCCAACAATCCCGCGCGCCCTCGACCATCGCGGAAGGCGACCAGGTCCTCGCCCAGAATGCGAATGGCTCGGGGCAGGTCCTGGAGGGATGAAGACAGGGAAACGGGCAGCCAGAAACGTCGGAAATACTCGCCAGCCGGAGTTCCCGGACCTACGTGGGTGAGCTCTTCGTCTTCGGCTGGTATGTCGCGCTGGTAATAACCATTAAAGGGCCCGGTTGAGCGCCGCTCGCTGTCCACCTTGGTCACCTCCTGGTTAGATCACAGGCTGGAGGGTCCATTCCCAGAGATTCCATAGGTAGGTGTCGCGGACGGGGGGCTTGATGCCCTCGATTCCACGCGATGCGGCGGCGCGCGGTTGATAGTAGAGCACCAGGTGCGCGACGTCGCTGGTGTAAAGGCGTTCAAGATCGACCAGGATGTCGTCTCGTTTCTGCGCGTCGAGTGTCTTCAGTGATAGGTCATAAAGGCGGTCCAGCTCCGGGTTGGAGTAGCTGCCGCGGTTCTTCCCGGTGAACTTGTTGGCGGCGGTCGGCGCCTGGCTGGTGGTGACCTGCGATGGCGCGACCACGTCGGTGGTGGCTGAGGTGGCCACGCCCGGGAAGTTGACGCGGAACTCAACGTCGTTGGTCTGGGCGCGCGGCACCACAAAGATCGAAGCGCTGATGCCGGACTTGCGCCAGTCGGCGTCGATCAAAGTCGCCTCATCTTCGCGCTCGCCGGTGACGCGAACCTCCACGTCCAGCGGCCGCCCATTGGTATCTCGGTAAAGTCCGTCGCCGCCCTTCGTCCAGCCTGCCTGGCCGAGCAGCTCTTGCGCTCGCCGAAGATCGTAAGGGTACTTGGCAATGGTCTGATCGATCCGGGGGAAGATCGCCGCCGAGCGCGGATAGCCCGTATCGGCTGGGTCCCCAAACCCGTGCTGCAAGGCTTCCGCGAGAGTCGTTCGATCTAGCGAATGGCCGAGCGCCTGACGGACTCGCACGTCTTCGAGCGCTCGCTGCCAACCCGGCACTTCGCGATGCTGGAACTCCATGTACCGGGTTCCGAACAGCGACTCCGAATAGACCTTCCCGGCCTGGTCCATCTGCCACCGATCCCGCAGTGTCACAGCCTGATCGACGTCAATAGCCGTGTACTCGGAAAAATCGATGCTGCCGGCCAGGAATCCCGCGACGACTGTGTTCCCGTCGGTGACTGCCCGGATCTCGATCCTGTCGATCTTGGGAGGCCCGAAAACGAAATACGGGTTGGCCTCCAGGTAGATGGCGACGCCGTGCTCCCAGCGGTTGACCCGATAAGGCCCGTCGCTCACGAATTCCTCGCTGGTCCAGAAGGTGCTGGTCGCGAAGGCAGTTTTGTCGCGGCCGTAGAGATCTTCGAGGAGATGCGCGGGGAGGGGTGCCAGCTGCGACTGAATGAGGGCGCCCGCGTCGACATAGGGCTCGCGCCAGACGATTTCGACTGTCCGATCGTCGCGCGGGATCACCTCGCTCATCAGCGTCTCGGGCAGCCGCGTCGTGACCGGGATGGCGTTGTCCGTGTAGACGCGATAGGCGAAAGTGAAATCCGATGCCGTGAGCGGTTGGCCGTCTTGCCATAGGAGATTGGGCCGCAAAGAATAAATAGTTCGCATCGTGCCGTCGCTGTTCACCGTCCAGCTGCGATCGGATTGGCTGGGGAGCCGCTCTGCCAGAATGGGGATGGTGACTTCTCGGTCGTTCCTGGTCGCCATGGTGACGGTGACCTGGCTCCGCAGGCCCATGCGGTCGAGGCGGTCGTTCAGCATGGGAGGCTCAGCCCGCAGGACGATCACGATCGGCCGCTGGGCAATCTGACCTCCAGACCTCCCGTTTGGCCCCG